>DASQRT010000061.1:0-3170 GCA_035642795.1 Nitrospirales bacterium | reverse complement strand
CCGTTGGCGTACGCCAGTGCCAGCACCAGGAGTAAGGCAAAGAAAGAAAATTCCATGAGGTTAAGCTATTGCGCCGCCGCAGGAGGACCCGGGGCCGGCAGTGCAGCCGTAGCAGTGTAGCCCCGTGACGACCTGGCGACGTGCCAGCGAGGCGAGGTCGAATTCGTGGATGGTCTGCGGCAACGCGCCGTCCACCGGCAGGTCTAGCATCTGGTTGAAATCGCAGTCGTAGAGGCGGCCGTCCCAGCTCACGCTTATCAGGTTCCGGCACATGAGCCCGTCAACCGCGGCCGGATTGAAGCTCGTCACCAGCAGTTCCATGTACCGCTCGTACTGGCCGGAGGACTGCAAGTCGTCAAGGAACCGGTTGATGGGCATGTTGGTGATCGTGTAGAGCTGGTTGAAGGAGATGCCGAACCGCTTGGCAAGCTCGTCCTTGTAGTCTGCTTCCAGGTCGGCCTGCGGCGGCGGAAGTTTGGGCCCGAGCGGGTTATACACCAGGTTCAGGACCAGCCCGGTCCCATCCTTGCCATAGCCCAGCGCGTTGAGCGCCTGCAGCGCTGCGATGCTCCGATCGTAGACTCCCTTGCCGCGCTGCTGATCCACGTTCTCCTTGAGATAGCACGGCAGCGAGGCGATCACCTCGACCTGATGGTCGGCGAGAAACTGGGGAAGGTGCTCCTTGCCGCGCACGAAGAAGACGGTCAAGTTGCAACGGTCCATCACATGCCGGCCCATGGCCCGGCACTGATCCACTATCCATTCGAAGTGCGGGTTCAGCTCCGGCGCGCCGCCGGTGATGTCCACCGTGCGCAGCTCGGGATAGCGCCGGACCACGTTCAGCACCGCTTCCACCGTCTCCCGCGTCATGATCTCGGTCCGAGTGGGACCCGCATCCACATGGCAGTGCGTACAGGTCTGGTTGCAGAGCTTGCCGACGTTGACCTGCAGGGTGTCGATGCGCAGCGCCCGGAGCGCGTCGTGCCCATGCGCGGCGAGAGTCTTGTCGAAAGGGGCCAGCGTGAGCTGCAACATGTCAGCAGCAGCCTCCACCCGGATCGCAGGAAACAGCCTCACCGCTGACAGCCTCCCCTGCTCGGTTGATGATCGCGAAATGTCGGCTGTATGCGCCTGTCTCCAGCACGTCCAGCGTCTTCGAGCAGATCTCCAGCGGAACGCCCCGCTGATAGATGTGGTGGTCGTCGTCCTCCGCTTCCGTGAACGGACCAGTGAAGAGGGCGAAGTGCCCTTTCCACACACACGGCGCCTGGGCGGGCAGAACCGAGACTAGGCGCTGATCGGTCGTCGCAAGCGCGATCGGCGCGTCCGACAGGAGAAAGAGGCGCGCGAACGGCGGAGTCGTGAGCAACTGGGCGGTGCGGGCTGTCACCGGCTCGGGCTTGCCGCGTTGGTAGGTCTGCCCCAGTTCATCCACCGCCCGGCTGAACGGCCCAACCAGAGTCGCGTACCTGACGCCATCGGGCTGTTCCATCACATCCGGCAGCTTGTAGCCGGTCAGCGTCAGAGAGAGGAAATGGATGCCATCGATGACACTCCACGGCGTGAACTTCATCTGATGCACGCCGAGGAACCCGGCCTGCACCAGGCCGCTCAGGTACTCCCACGCGGGCAACGCACCGGACAGGCAGTCCCCCCATTTATCAGTATCGTGGATCAGATAGTTCGGCACCGGCTGATCCGCCACAATGTCCGAGATCGTGAACCGCCCGCCGGGGCGGATGACCCGGAACATCTCCCGGAACACCTTGGCCTTGTCCGGCGCCAGGTTGATGACGCAGTTGGAAATGATGAGATCAATACTGCCATCCTCGACGGGCAGATTTTCAGCGTGGCCTTTGCGGAACTCGACGTTCGTCGCGGGATAGCCGAGGTTCTTCGCCACGATCGGCGCGTTGCGCGTGGCCATCGCCAGCATCTCGTCGGTCATGTCCACCCCGATGATCTTGCCGGACGGGCCGACGCGCCTGGATGCCTCAAAGCAATCGATGCCCCCGCCGGACCCGATGTCCAACACGGTCTCCCCTGGCCTGACCGTCGCCAGGCCTGCGGGCGTGCCGCACCCGTAGGACACGCGCAGCACTTCCTCCGGGACGAAGGAACGGAGGTCGTCGAAGTTGTACCCGGTCGGGCAGCACATCTGCTCGCCGGTGGTTACGGCCCTGGCGTACCGCTCGCTGACTTGTCGCGTGATCGTCTCGTCCGGCATACTCACCTCGCGCAGGATGGAAGTTAGAACGATGCGTCCATATAGCAGGGCCTTCCTATTTCGTCAACTCCCATATTTAGTCTCGCCGCAAGCCGGATCGTTACACAAGAAAATTCAGTATACGAGGACCCGGTCCGCCGAGGTAAAGAGCTGGACTATCTTCTCCAAAGGAATCGGGGTGACTGCAGAGGCGACCCGAGCCGGATCGATCTTGTAGAGCAGCATCATCGTCCGGTTGCCATAGATCTCGACGCCCATCTTCTTGAGAAACTCGAAGTATTCGCCGTAATCATGCGGTACTTGCTCCAAAGGAACGCCCATCTGCTCGGACAGGCTCTGGCGTTCCCGTTCTGGCAATGCGGCCCGATCCAGAGCCGTGTTGTCCGGCCGGAAAATCCCATTGAACCAGCCAAACCCTTTTGTCACCGAGGTCACGGCGCTGGCATCCACCAGGATCGTGACCTTATGTCCGGCCTTCACCGCAGCCCACGCCACATTGGGCACCGCGCAGATCTGGGCATCATCGAGCGACAGCGCCGTCTTCATGTGGATCAGGATTCGTTGGGGTACGGCTTGTTGCGCTTCCGCTGGGCCGACCCACGTGAAGAGTGCGGCGACGGAGAGAACAAAGACACTTCCGCGTAGCTGCCTCATGGCACACTTCCTCCTCATTCTGTTCGGTGAGGACAACAGACTGCGGCCTCGTCCGGCTGCTCCCCGGAGGCGTACTCCTTGTACGCTGCGTAGGCCTTAAGCGCCCACTCCTCACCGGGACACCCCTGCATCGTCATGGCCACTTCCAGGAACTCGATCAGTTCCTCTTGCGTGGTGCCTTTCTCATGGGCCATCTTCACGTAGGCGCGGATGCAGGGCTCGCACCGGATCGCAATCGAGATTACCAGGGCAGTCAGGAGCTTGTATTTCGCCGGGACAGTGCCATCCC
>DASQRT010000060.1:0-7193 GCA_035642795.1 Nitrospirales bacterium | reverse complement strand
GACTGAGGCCACACCGTCTCGTGTACCTCTCCTGTGATCCCCCGACGCTGGCCCGTGATCTGCGGGCGATGTGGGAAGCTGGGTACCGCGTGGCGCGGCTACAGGGGTTCGACATGTTTCCCCAGACCATGCACATCGAGACGCTCGTCGAACTGACGCAGGCGGCGTGAGACGCGCCGCGTCAGCTCGCTTTCCATGCGTAGCGGGATGATTCCGCTTCCGGCTCCGAAGACGACTCGGCCAAGGACTCGAGAGCGCCGTCTTTCTGCATCCACGCCTCGATCATGTCGGCTTTGAAGCGCCACTGTCCGCCCACCTTGTAGGCTGGGAGCTTGTGGTCCTTCACCAGCCGGTAGACCGTCCTTTCCGTGACAGCCAGGTACGTCGCCACGTCCTTCACGGTCATGAGGATACCCGTCGTCTGTTTCTTTTGCTTTTCCATCAACATGGTGCCCTCCTTTTGCTCCTTCTCCCTCTTCTCTGTGAACTGTGATGCTTAGTCGAAGAGCATCGTTCGATTTCCTATCTGCTCCAAAAGTGAGCAATGGCGATGCCAAGGGGTGGGTCTGAATAAGACCCGCGCATTGTCAATGAGATAGGAAAAAGATGGAATTCCTTCAGTGAACAAAAATGTGCAAAACCATGAAAGGGGATGCCTATTCTGTATGGAACTCCATACACTGTTGGCACCTGGCTGGCGCAATCAGCGTCGCGTTGACCACCATTGACCGTTCCGGTAAGATGCCGGTCCCCCCGGTAAAACAGGAGCCCAGCTTCCCCGTGGACTATAAGAAGGCAGGGGTTGACATCGACGCCGGCAATGAGTTCGTCCGGCGCATCCGCACCCTCGTCCGCTCGACGTTCCGCCCTGAAGTCCTGACGGACATCGGAGGATTCGGCGGCCTGTTCCGCTTCGATCCGAAGAAATATAAGGACCCTGTCCTGGTCTCGGGCACGGATGGGGTGGGGACCAAGCTGAAGATCGCCTCCTTGATAAGACGCCACGACACGGTCGGCATCGATCTGGTCGCGATGTGCGTCAACGACGTGGCGGTCTGTGGGGCCGAGCCGCTCTTCTTCCTGGATTATCTGGCGGTCGGAAAGCTGGCGGTCGGGCAGGCCGAAACGATCATCGCCGGGATCGTCGAGGGCTGCCGCCAGGCCGGCTGTGCGCTGATCGGGGGAGAGACCGCCGAGATGCCAGGGTTCTATCCGGACGGCGAGTACGATCTGGCCGGCTTTGCGGTCGGGGTGGTCGAGCGGGGCCGGCTCATTGACGGGAGCCGTGTCCGTCCGAGCGACGTCGTCATCGGATTGGCGTCCACCGGGCTGCATAGCAACGGCTATTCGCTGGCGCGCCGCGTGCTGCTGGAGCAGGCCAAGATGTCGCTGAAGGAGCAGGTGCCAGGGCAGAGTGAAACGTTGGGTGAAATCCTACTCAGGCCCACCCGGATCTACGTGCGGACCATCCGGGCCCTGATTGAAGCCGGGGGAATCCGTGCGATCGCCCATATCACGGGTGGCGCGCTCACCGAGAACCTGCCCCGAGTTTTGCCGGAGGGGTGCCGGGCGGTCATCACGCGCAAGGCCTGGACGCCGCCGCCTATTTTCAGCCTGATCCAATCACGCGGTCACGTGGGCGATGACGAGATGTTTCGGGTGTTCAATATGGGAGTCGGCCTGGTGTTAGTGGTACCTCCGGATCGGGCCGACACTGTGATGCGGTTGGCTGAGGCGCAAGGAGACAACGCGTTCCGGATCGGCGTGATTGAAAAGGGCGAACGCGGGGTACGGTATGCCTGAGGCGAAACTTCGCGTGGGTGTGCTGGCCTCCGGGCGTGGCTCCAATCTGCAGGCGATCATTGATGCGATCGAGACGGGCAAACTAGCGGCCCGGATCGCTGTGGTCATCAGCAACAAGAAGGACACACAGGCCCTCGAGCGCGCGCGCCGCCATGGGGTGGCGGACGTGTTCCTGGACCCCGCGCCGTATAAAGACCGGCCCGAGAGCCGCAAAGCGTACGACCAGGCGGTCCTGGAGGTCCTGAGAAAGCACGACGTCGAGCTGATCGTGCTGGCGGGCTACATGAAAATTGTCACGCGGGTGCTCATCGACGCGTACCCCAACCGGATCATGAATGTCCACCCCTCACTTCTGCCGTCGTTCCCGGGACTGAAGGCCCAGCAGCAAGCGTTCGACTGGGGGGTCAAAGTGTCGGGGTGCACTGTCCACTTCGTGACCGAAGGGGTGGATACGGGGCCGATCATCCGACAAGCGGCCGTGCTTGTCCAAGAAAACGATACGATGGAGACTCTGGAAGCCCGCATCCTGGTAGAGGAGCATCGCATCTATCCCGAAGCCATCCAACTCTTCGCCGACGGGCGTCTCTCGGTCGAAGGGCGGCGCGTGCACATCCGCTAGCGCCGCTAGTGTCGATTGTGTATAATCCGGCGTACAAATTGGAGAGACGGGAGGGGGGTTAGCTCAGCTGGGAGAGCACGACGTTCGCAACGTCGGGGTCGGGGGTTCAAATCCCCTACCCTCCACCACTCCGCTGTCATGATCACCTCCGACATGTTGACCAACTACATTCGACGTGCCATCCCGGATGCGAGGGTGTCCGTCACGGATCGAACGGGCACGATGGACCATTTCAGCATCCGGGTCGTCTCGGATAGGTTCAAGGGAAAGAACCTCCTAGATCGGCACCGACTCATCTACAACGCCTTGGATGAGCCGATGAAGGACGGGCGCATCCATGCGCTCGAAATCAAGGCCGAAACCACGGATGGTTCTTAGGAAGGAAGGCATTATGGCTGATCCAATCGAGAAAGAGATCCAGCAGGAGATCAAGCAACATAAAATTCTGATCTACGGCAAGGGCACCAAAGCGATGCCGATGTGCGGATTCACCCGCGAGACAATGCAGTTTTTCGACAAGTACGGATATCCTTACGAGGTCGTCGATGTCCTGCCCAATCCGACCAAGCGGGAGGCCCTGACGAAGATGACCAACTGGCCGACGCTGCCCAAGGTCTTCATCAACGGACAGTTCTACGGGGACACCGACATCCTGGAGCCGATGGAAAAGAAGGGGGAGCTCGAGCCCCTGCTGAAAGAAGCCTTCAAGCAGAGCTAAAGATTTCGACGCACCAAGAGCCCACGACCGGCCGTTCGTGGGCGCTTCATCTTGCCTGTCGTTCTGAATCTGCAGAAATCGTGGAAGCCCTTGTTTTCTCAAGAAGTTGATTGCATCAACCGGCTCCTTTATGATACGGTCACCAATTTGATATTCCAGGACTCAAAATGCTCTCCGAAGAGTTGATGCAGGGTACTCAAAAGTACCTGATGGACACGTACACCCGGTATCCCTTGGCGATCGCCAGGGGGCAGGGGACGCGTGTGTACGACGTCGAGGGACGCGAGTACCTGGATTTTCTGGCTGGCGTTGCCGTGAACGTCCTGGGCCACTGCCATCCGAAAGTCACGCTGGCACTGCAACAGCAGGCCCTGCGGCTGGTCCATACATCGAATCTGTTCTATACCGAGCCCCAGGTCAAACTGGCGCGGACCCTTGTGGTCCATTCGTTCGCTGACAAGGTCTTCTTCTGCAACAGCGGGGCGGAGGCGAACGAAGCTGCGATCAAGCTGGCGCGGCGTTGGGCGCATGCAAAAGACGGCGCGGGCCGCTTCGAGATCGTCTCGATGCTGAGCTCGTTCCATGGGCGCACACTCGCCACGCTGACGACCACCGGCCAGGAGAAGGTGCAGAAGGGCTTCGAGCCCTTGCCCGAAGGCTTCCGACACGTGCCGTTCAACGATGTTGACGCGTTGGCTTCGGCAGTGTCGGCCAAGACCGCGGCGGTGCTGGTCGAGCCGGTGCAGGGCGAGGGAGGCGTGCGGGTCGCTACCCCGGCGTTTCTTAAGGCATGCCGGGACATCACCAGGGAGCGAGATGCTCTGTTGATCTTCGATGAGGTCCAGACCGGCATCGGCCGCACCGGACGCTTGTTTGCCTACGAGCACTTCGGGATCGCCCCTGACATCATGACGCTGGCGAAAGGACTCGGGTGCGGCGTGCCGATCGGCGCCTGCCTGGCGACTGACGAGGTGGCCAAGGTCTTCACGCCGGGCAGTCACGGTTCGACTTTGGGCGGCAACCCGCTGGCTTGTGCCGCCGCCTTGGCGGTGCTGGAGGTGATCCTCGAGGACAAGGACATCCTGGGGCACTGCACTCAAATGGGCGAGTATTTCATGAAGGGCTTGAAGGATCTCCAGGGGCGATGCCCGGTGATCACCGATATCCAGGGGCTGGGCCTGATGATCGGCGTCGAGGTGACCGTGGATGCCCGTGAACTCGTTCACGATTTCCGCAAGCGCGGCATCCTCATCAATGCCACGAGCGAGCGCAAGCTGCGGTTTATCCCGCCGTTGATCGTGACGCATGCCGAGATCGACCGGGTCGTCACCATGCTCGGCGACGTGCTCGAGGCCCGCCGATGACCGCCGCACCGACCCACTTGCTGGCGGTCCACGACCTGACTCGCGACGAGATCCTCTCGATCTTCCGGGAGGCCGCGGCCTTAAAGGCCATGCGCCGGCGGGCGCTGCCCACGCAGCGGCTGAGCGGCAAGACCCTCGGGCTGTTCTTCGAGAAGCCGTCCACGCGCACCCGCGTCTCCTTCGAGACCGGCATGAACCAGCTCGGCGGGCAGTCCATCTTCCTCTCGGTCGCCGATATCCAGATGCGACGCGGGGAGATCGTGGCCGACACCGCCCGGGTCCTGTCCCGCTACCTGGACGGGCTGGTGATCCGGGCCTACGAGCACCACGCCGTCGAAGAATGGGCGTGCAACGCCACCATCCCCGTGATCAACGGGCTGACGGACTTGCATCATCCCTGCCAGGTGCTGTCGGACCTGTTCACGATCCGCGAGAAGAAGCGGCGCTGGAAAGGGATCAAGATCGCCTACGTCGGCGACGGCAACAACGTGGCCAATTCCCTGATCGAAGGGGCGGCCATTATGGGCATGGCGATCAGCGTGGCCTGCCCCTCCGGCTATGAGCCGGATGCGTCCATCTTGGAGTGGGCCCGGGAGAAAGCGGAACGGACGAAAGCGTCTATCGAGATCCTCCGGGACCCGTACGTCGCGGTGAAGGGCGCCGACGTCCTCTACACTGACGTGTGGACCAGCATGGGCCAAGAGAAGGAGCAGGCGCGTCGGGTGAAGGTCCTCGCTCCCTACCAGCTCAATGGGAAGCTGGTGGCCGCCGCGCATCCCGACGCGATCGTGATGCACTGCCTGCCCGCCCATCGGGGACAGGAGATCACGGCCGACGTACTGGATGGCCCGCAGTCGGTCGTGTTCGACCAAGCCGAGAACCGACTGCATGTGCAGAAGGCGATCCTCATCCGGCTGCTGCGGGATCGGTGACCGTGATGCGCAGCCGACATATGATCAAGAAAGTCGTGCTGGCCTACTCAGGCGGCCTCGACACGTCGGTCATCCTCAAATGGCTGAAGGAGACCTACGGCTGCGAGGTCGTGGCCTTCTGCGCGGACTTGGGCCAGGGAGAGGACCTGAAGGCCGTCAAGGCGAAGGCTCTACAGGTGGGCGCGAGCAAGGTGTATGTCGAGGATCTCCGGGAGACCTTCGTCCGGGACTACATCTTTCCCATGCTGCGCGCGAACGCCGTGTACGAGGGGAGCTACCTGCTCGGCACCTCCATCGCCCGTCCGCTGATCGCGAAGCGGCAGATCGAGATCGCCGAACGGGAAGGCACTGACGCGGTGGCCCACGGCGCGACCGGCAAGGGCAACGATCAGGTGCGCTTCGAAGTGACCTATCTGGCCCTGAACCCGTCGGTCAAGATCATCGCGCCGTGGCGGGAGTGGGAGTTTCGGTCCCGCCGGGAGCTGATCGAGTACGCGCAGCAGCACGGCATCCCCGTGACCGCGACGAAGGCCAAGCCGTACAGCACCGACCAGAATCTCTTCCACGTCAGCTACGAGGGAGGCATTCTGGAGGACCCGTGGGAAGAGGCGCCGGAGGGAATCTTCCAGATGACCGTCTCGCCGGAGAAGGCGCCGGCCAAGCCGGCGTACGTCGAGATCGACTATGAGGAGGGAAACCCCATCGCGGTGAACGGCAAGCGTCTCTCGCCGGCTGCGCTGCTCGCGCATCTCAATGCACTTGGCGGCGCGCATGGGGTCGGTCGCGTGGACCTTGTGGAGAACCGTTACGTCGGCATGAAGTCGCGCGGCGTGTATGAAACGCCCGGCGGGACGATCCTGCACGTCGCGCATCGCGCCGTCGAGTCGCTCACGCTCGATCGCGAGGTGCTGCACCTGCGGGATGCTTTGGTTCCCCGCTATGCGGAGATGGTGTATGACGGGTACTGGCACACGCCGGAGCGGGAGATGCTCCAGGCTGCTGTGGATGAAGCGCAGAAGGACGTCACGGGCACCGCCCGCGTCAAGCTCTATAAGGGTTTGTGTTGTACTGCCGGGCGCCGCTCGGCGCGGTCCCTCTATCGACTGGACATGGCCACCTTCGAGGAGGACGACGTCTACCGGCAGAAAGATGCTGAAGGCTTCATCCGGCTGAACGCGTTGCGGCTGGCCATCCGGGCCTCGCGCGAAAAGGCCAAAGGGGTGCGGCGCTGATGAGCATGAAAAGAAAACCCGAACAGAGCAAGCCCTGGGCCGGCCGGTTCCGTGGAAAGACGGATCCGAAGGTCGAGACGTTCACGTCGTCGCTCGCGATCGACCGTCGGCTCTACCGGCACGACATCGCCGGGAGCATCGCCCACTGCCGGACGCTCGAGCGGGCCGGTGTGCTCACCCGCCGCGAGGCGGACAAACTGGTCGCTGGGCTCAGGCAGGTGGAGAAGGAGATCACCGACGGGCGGTTCCGGTTCATGCCGGCGCATGAGGACATTCACATGGCGATCGAGGCGCGGCTGACCGACCTCGTCGGCGAGGTGGGCGGCAAGCTCCACACCGGACGGAGCCGGAACGATCAGGTGGCGCTGGACCTGCGGCTTTACCTGCGCGACGCGGTGAAAGACCTTCTCATCGGCCTGCGGCAGTTCCAGGAGAGCCTCGTGGCCCTGGCGCGACGGGAGCTCAGCGTGGTCATGCCGGGCTACACCCATTTGCAGCGGGCGCAGCCGGTTCTGTTCGCCCACC
>DASQRT010000059.1:0-3009 GCA_035642795.1 Nitrospirales bacterium | reverse complement strand
ATAGAGCGACCGGATAACCGTCCGACCGCGAAACGGCGTGTTGACTGTCAGCGCAGCCAGGATGCCAATCGGGGTAATGAGGATCGTCGTGAGCACCGAGAATGCGACGCTGACGACAATCGAAGCCTGAACAGACGTGCCCACGATACTGCCACTCGTGAGCGCCTGCACATAGTTCGCGAGACCCACCCACGGCGCATGTATCCATTGTCGCAACGTATGCAGATCAAGATTCAGGAAGCTGATGTAGAATGCGATCACAAAGGGGACACCGATAATCAGTGCCAACAGCGCGACGCTCGGCCAGGTCAGCCACAGCGGCCGACCGCCAATAGCGCGTCTCGACGGTCGGCCGCGCGTGCGCTCCGTGGGGGAGATTGACCCAGGTGCTAGCTCGGCGGCAAGCGCTGTCTGTGGACCAGGAGTGGAACCGGCTTCGGCGACAGGCTGTTGTGACATAGTGGTGACCTTCCAGGAGGCCAGATGTGCATCATCCGCTCCGCCACGCGGTTCCACGAGTAGCCCCGGCAGCGTACGGGAAATGGGCCAGAAGCGCCCCGGTCGTTAGCCGGGGGAAACATGGCCATCTCCTCTTGCCGGTGCTGCCTGCCGGGGCGAGCGGAGTTGGTAAGACACCATACACCTGGCCACCAGCACCGCGTGTGCCGGTGTCAAAGGACGTCGCACCCGTGAGGGTAAGCACGAGCGGTATGCAATGGGTGCTATCCGCTCAGTCGAGAGCCTGAGCGGCAACGCCGCCGCGCGATAGATGCCCCTCCCGTGGGGCCGGGCAGACCCTCCACGCCGTGAACTGCTGGGGTGTTTGGCCTCATCACAACCACCTCGGAAGACGGTTGGCCTGACCCTCGCCCGCTTAAAAGGCGGCGAGGGTCAAGCAACGCCAGAGTCCGAGCGCGAGGGGGCGTACCCCTTAATGCAGCTGCGCTTGAATTTGCTTATTGGCCTGATCCAGGAGGGGTTTGATGTGGGACGGATTGTACGTATGTGCCGCCACTTCACCGCCGAGCTTCGCGGTCACAGCAGCTAGCGCCACCTCAATCGGCCCCCACTCACTTGTTGTGGGTACAGCAGTCGCGCCGCCCTCGGATTGCACGAATGCTTTCGTCTGAGCATTCTGGCCAGCGAGCTCGGCGGCGGCATCTGCGTTGGTTGGCAGGTCGCCGAAGGTCTTGGTGTACGTGAGCTGATGCGGCTTGTCCGTCACCAGATTAATGAACTTCAGGGCGAGATCTTTCACGGTAGAGTAGCTTGCGATCGTCATGTTGTCGCCCGAGACAATCGTCTCGACCGCAACCCCGTTCGCCGGGAGCTGCTGCATGCCGTAAGGAATGGTCGGCAGGGGGGCAAAGGCATACTTGCCCTTCACGGACGACTTTTCCAGGGTAGGTATGACGGTTGCCGTCACCATGATCTGCATGCCGACTTTGCCGTTCGCGAACGCCTGTGAGGCATTGGAAGCCTTCCACGACATCGAATTGGGATCGACGATGTGGTGCGTCGCCACCCAGTCGAACCAGAACTGGACTGCCTGGACGACCTCGGGTGAGTTCAATTGCGCGGTCTTATAGTCCGCTGAGATAAAGTCCCCGCCCAGCTGTTTCGTCACGTGCCACAAGATCTTCCAGGGATCAAACGTATCCTGTGGATCCATCGCGGTTCCGTAGACTCCAGCGGATGGATCGGTCATCTTCTGCGCAGCGGCAACGAAATCGGACCATGACTTCGGTAGGTTGCTAATCCCAGCCTTCTGGAACAGGTCTGTGTTGTACACCAGGGCGAAGGGACGCATGACGAACGGGACGGAGATCGGTTTGTCCGGTGTAGCCCCGGCCGTCGTCAACTGTTCCTGGAAGAACCGGGTCTTCCCGCCCGCCGCCTGCCAGTCGGCATCTGAGAGCAGGGAAAAGCCGCCAGTGGCCTGCGCGGTCGGCACAAATGTCGTGCCAAGTGTGAAGATATCCGGGCCGCCGCCGCTGACGATTGCCGACTGGATCCGCGTCAACTCGTCGCTGGTCCCATTAAAGGTGTCCCACCTCACCGTGGCGCCCGTCAGCGTTTGGAAGTCGTTCGTGATCTGCTGAAACCATTGCCTCTGCTGCGCTGCCAATCCAGCAGTGTTGAGGCCGAACAAGACTTCGAGGACCTTGCCGTTGTTGCCGCCACTGCTGCTGGACCCCGCGTCACATGCAGCGAGCAACGCGCTGGCGCCGGCAGCAGTGAGGCCGGCCGCCATCGCACCCTGCAAGAACCGGCGGCGGCTCATGCCGGTGCGGGAGTAGTCGTCTACCAGGTGGTCGAGCGTCTCTTGCTGGCTATGGGCATCGCTGGTCATAACGCCCTCCTGTGGGACACACCGGCGCATGCGATAGGCGCACCGCGGTGTGCAATGAGACACGCTCACGCAGGACGAGGCCGACCACGATGACACGCCTCGTCGCCACGTGCTACTTGGCCGTTTGATGCAAGCGCTTGCACTAGTGTTGGCGAGAGCATAACATAGTAAACGAAGGCCGTCAAGGGTTCGGCTTGAGACTCTCAGGGCCTTCTCATGCTCGCTTGGTGAGAGTGGACTTGGCGCCATGGCAAGCCTGCTCGCGGTTAGCCGCGTTGCGCGGCATTGCACAGACATGCGCCGCCATGGCGCTCACGTTCGACCACTGCGCTCACCATCGCCCCGTGGACTGGGGGAGATGATGTAGCGCCCGCGTCACCAGCGTTCGCGACGCGGGCACACAAAGAGGCCCAGGCCGCAGCTGGCCTGGGCTCAAGGGTGATGGAGCGGGAGACGGGATTCGAACCCGCGACCCATTGCTTGGGAAGCCTCGGCCGACCTCCACATCGCCTCGGTTGGTTCAAAGCCGCTGAAATTGCGGCTTTTTTGTTGCCGGCAAAACAGGCGCAGCGGCCAGGGCCATTACCTCGCGTGAGGCGCTACCACTATACCGCGCACGCGGACCGCACACTGACCGCACACGCAGGGCACAGGGA
>DASQRT010000058.1:0-2532 GCA_035642795.1 Nitrospirales bacterium | reverse complement strand
ACCTGGTGGTCCTGGTCGTCGCGGCTGACGACGGTGTCATGCCGCAGACCATCGAGGCCATCGACCACGCACGCGCCGCAGGCGTGCCGCTCATCGTGGCCCTCAACAAGATGGATAAGCCGGACGCCAACCCGGATCGGGTCAAAAACTCGTTGGCGGAACGCGGACTCGTCCCCGAGGCGTGGGGCGGGGACACCATCTATGTCGAGGTGTCGGCCAAGAAGAAAACCGGCCTGGACACCCTGCTGGAGATGATTCTGCTGCAAGCGGAAGTGCTGGAATTGCGCGCCAACCCCGCGCGGCTGGCTAAGGGCATCGTGATCGAGGCCAAACTCGATCGGGGGCGCGGCCCGGTCGCCACCGTGCTGGTGCAGATGGGTACGCTCCGCGTCGGCGATCCGTTCGTCGTCGGCACCTTCAGCGGGCGCGTCCGCGCGCTCTTCAACGACGCGGGCCAGTCGGTCAAGGAGGCAGGGCCCTCGATCCCGGCGGAGGTGGTGGGCCTACTGGGGGTGCCGATGGCCGGCGACGAGTTTGTGGTGACCCAGGATGAGCGGATCGCCCGCGAGATTGCCGAGTCGCGGCTTGAGAAGCAGCGAACCGCCGGCGCGGCTCCCGTGCGCAAGGTGACGTTGGACGACCTGTTCGCGCAGGTGACGGAAGGCATGGTCAAGGACCTCGGGATCATCATCAGGGCCGATGTCCAGGGGTCGGCGGAAGCCATCGCGGACGCCGTTGAACGGCTCGGAACCGAGGCTGTCAAGCCGCATGTCCTGCTGAAGGGGGTGGGGGGCATCACGGAAAATGACGTTCAGCTCGCGGCGGCGTCGAACGCGATCATCATCGGGTTCAACGTGCGGCCGGAGGCGAAGGCGGCGGCCCTGGCCGAACGCGAAGGGGTGGACATCCGCACGTACAGCATCATCTACGAAGTGCTGAACGACATCAGGGCTGCGATGGAAGGGCTGCTGGAGCCGACGCTCAAGGAGCGGGTGCTGGGCCGAGCGGAGGTGCGGCAGGTATTCATGATCCCGAAAGTCGGGGCTGTGGCCGGGTGCTACGTGACGGATGGGACGATCGTCCGAGCCGGCTCGAGTGTGCGGGTGGTGCGGGACGGCGTCGTCGTGTACGAGGGGAGATTGGCCTCGCTCCGGCGCTTCAAGGACGATGTGAAAGAGGTGCAGGCCGGGTACGAGTGCGGCATCGCGGTGGAGAATTTCAACGATATCAAGCCCGGCGACCGGTTCGAAGTCTTTACCATCGACAAGATCGCCGCGAAACTCTGACCGTCCCGTCCTATGGTTGTTGGCGTCTGTACGATTGATCTGCACCTACCGGGGATCGGCTCGCTCAAGGGCAAGCGCCAGATCCTCCTGAGCCTGAAAGACCGTCTCAAGAAGACGTACAATGTCTCCATCGCCGAGGTGGACGGGAACGAGCTTTGGCAGCGCGCGGTGCTGGGCGTGGCCTGCGTGTCGAACGACGGCCGCCATGCGCGTCAGATGCTGGACGCAGTCATCAGCGAGGTCCGCGCGAATCCGTCCGTCGAGCTGATCGAGCACCACGTGGAGCTGCTTTGACCCATGACTGGCCACAAGCGCACCGACCGGGTGGGCGATCAGATCCGCATGGAGATCGCCGATATCCTGATGCGCCGGGTCAAAGACCCTCGGGTCGGCTTCGTGACCGTGACGGCCGTGGACGTGACGGCGGATTTGCGACAGGCCTGGGTCTATGTGACAGTCTTGCAGCAGGGCCCTCAGGAGGCGGAGACGCTGGCGGTGCTGGCACGGGCCGAGGGGTTCATCAGGAGCGAGTTAGGACGGCGCCTGAAGCTGCGGTACGTCCCTGCGCTGACGTTTGTCAAGGATACCTCGCTCGATCGGGTGAAGCGGGTGATGACCTTGCTGGATCAGGTGCGGCCTCAGCCGGCCGAGCCGAAGGACGACCGTCGTGAAGCTTGATCTCACCGATCGCCGGCCGGGCGTGGCCTTGGACGGTGTGCTGCTCATCAACAAGCCGGCCGGGTGGACGTCCCATGACGTTGTGGCCCGGGCGCGAACGATGCTCGGGGAACCCAAGGTCGGCCACACCGGTACGCTGGACCCGGCAGCGACTGGTGTACTGGTGCTGTGCCTGGGCAGGGCCACGCGGATCGCTGAGTATCTCATGAATGCGGACAAGGCCTACCGTGCGGTGCTCCGACTGGGGGTTGCGACCGATACGCAGGACGCGACCGGAACCGTAGTCGGGCGGGTCGCGGAGACACTGCCGGATCAGGCGGCCATCGTGGCTGTCATGAACCGTTTCGTCGGACGTCGCCAACAGGTGCCGCCGATGTACTCCGCGGTCAAAGTACAAGGCGTCCCTCTATACAAGGCGGCTCGCGCGGGGCGCACCGTATCCCGTTCCCCGCGCGAGTTCACGGTCCGCTCGTTGGAGATTCTTTCCATCAGCCCCACTACGGAAGGCACGAAAGTGGGCGCGGGAGGGCCACGGGTACCCGTTGCTCCATCGAATGCAACGGGTGAT
>DASQRT010000057.1:0-2734 GCA_035642795.1 Nitrospirales bacterium | reverse complement strand
GCCTTGCGGTTCCGCCACGTCGCCCCGATCGCCTGCGCGGCGTCCTCGATCACCGGGATTTTCTTCCGAGCTGCGATCTGCAGAATCGGCTCCATCTCCGCACACTGGCCGAACAGGTGCACCGGCATGATGGCCTTGGTCCTCGGCGTGATGGCCCCTTCGAGCAGCGCGGGATCCATGTTGTAGGTGTCTGGCTTGATGTCCACGAATACCGGCTTCGCGTCCAGTCGCGAGATGGAACCGGCCGTGGCAAAAAACGTGTACGGCACCGTGACCACTTCATCTCCCGGCCCCACGCCGCAGGTCATGAACGACAATAAGATTGCGTCGGTGCCGGAGGCCACACCGACGGCCTGGCCCACTCCGACGTACTTCTGGATGTCCTTCTCCAGATCGGCCACGCGCGCCCCGAGGATGAACGCCTGCTCGTCGCAGACCGCTTCGAGGGCCGCCATGACCTCTGCGCGGATGGACTGGTACTGGGCTTTCAGATCGAGTAAGGGAACTTGCATGTCACTCCATATTCTCGTTTTCTCGGCAAGGTTGCAAGGAGCTTGTCATATTCACGTTCCAGCTGCCGCACCATCTCGTGAATGTCGAACTCCAACGGAAGCGCCTGACCATTGAGGCCCATGCGCTTGGCTTCCTCAGGATGCGCCAAGACATGCAGCACGCGCTCGGCCAGAGCCCGGACGTCACCCGGTTCGGTGAGGAAACCGGTAAATCCTTCTCGAACGACTTCTGCGGCGCCGTCCACCCGCGTGCCCACGACGGGTACGCCGCTGGCCAGCGCTTCCAGATAGACCCGTGGCAGTCCCTCCCACAAGGAGGTCAGCACCAACACATCGAGACATCGCATAATCCCAGGAATGTCACGCCGCCAGCCAGCCACCCGCAACACGGTCGAAAGGCCCCTCTCTTCACGCTCAGCCTCGACGGCCTCGCGCAGCTCACCGTCCCCGACCAACAGGAATTGCACATCGGGTCTGATGCGATGCACCAGGTCCGCCATACGCACAAAGTCCACAGGAGCCTTCTGCGGCTTGAACGGCGCAATCATCCCCACCACAGGCCTGGTCGGCTCAAGACCCAGCTCCCGCTTCTTTTGAGGGGCGTCCACCCGGATCTGCTTGAACGCCGCGAGGTCCACCCCGCTGCGAACGACCGTACAGCGGTCAGCCGGAAACAACCCAAAAATCACTCCCTGCCGGCAGTTCGCTTCCGAGACCGCGAAAAACCGGGTGGTGATGCGTGCCACGATCCGCTCCATAGACAGCAGGAAATGCCTAAGGAGCGGGTGATGGTAGCGCGTAAACCCAAAACCGTGGATGGAGTGAATGATGATGGGCACTCCGGCGAACCACGCCGCGAGGCGTCCAAGGACGCCGGCCTTGGAACTATGGGTATGAACGATCGTGGGCTTCAGCGTTTTGAGGAGTCTCGTCAGCCCGACGAGCGTGCGCAGGTCCTGCCAGGGGCGAATCGGCCGCACGAGGCTTGGCATCTGGTAGAACTCGACATCCCTCAGCGCTTTCGCTTCGGCATCCAGCATGCCCGGCTCTCCGGTGATGAGCACGGCGCGGAACCGGGACGCATCCAGATGCGACACCGTGAACAAGGTATTCTGCTGGGCGCCTCCCAGTTCCAGCTTGGTGATGATGTGGCAGACGGTGTGCTTCATGCTGCGCGCAACTGCTCCGCGAGTTCCTTGCCCTGAGCCATGGCATCCTCCATGGATGTGTGTTCCCATCGCCCGTACCGGCCGATCGAATGGATGCCGCGCCGCGCAAGTTCCTCCAGGATCGCGGGCAGGGCACGGCCCCGGTGCTTGTCGAACAGCACGTAGGCGTACCTGATGTCCTTGACGTCGGCGACTACCAGCTCATCGTCCGGCCGGAAAATGCCGGCGCGTTCGAGCCCGTCGCGGATCCGCTGGATCAACGCCGACTCCGGCACGACGTGCGCCGGCTGGTGCGAGACCTCCACGTAGAGCGAGCTGCACCCGGGTGGCCCCAGCAAGGGGGAGAAGTTCATGGGAAAGCCGACGCGGTAGAACGGGAACTCCTGCTCGGGGAAGTAGATCCAGTGCTTGTCGGAGACCTCTTCACGCGCCACACCGAGATTGACATTGTAGACCGACACGCAGCGGAGCCCGCCCGCCGCCTCGCGGATCGTCTTCGGCAGGTCAGTGCACCGGCGGACCAGCTCGGGCACCGGGATCGTGGAGACCAGCGTCTCGTACTCTTCGACGCGGCCATCGGAGAAGGTCGCCCGTCGACGTCCTGTCTCCACCTCGATCAGTTCGCAGCCGTAAACGATGTCCCGCACGCCGGGCAGGAACGCCCGGGGCAGCGCGCTGATCCCGCCTTGTGCTGGATAGAGAAAGGTCGGGTTGTACCCGAAGGCCTTGTCCTTGATCCCCAGCGCGCCGTTGATCACGTCCTTGAGGTCAGGCTTGGGCACTAGCCAGGACACCCAGTCCGACGTCAGCCCGTCCAGCGATACCTGCCAGAGCTTCTCGTTGAACGGCACCATGAAGTGTTTGGCCATGCCCTCGCCCAGGTTGTCCAGAATCCAGTCCTTGAAGGACCGGTCCGCCGGCCTGGTCGCGGCCGGTTTCGTGAGCGTGGCGATGAAGCCCACCAGGCATTCGCGCACGACCTCGGGCGGCAGCCCGTAAGTGTTGACCTGGAACGGGTACTCCGTGTAGGTCCGGTGCGAGTAAATGAAGGAG
>DASQRT010000056.1:0-3787 GCA_035642795.1 Nitrospirales bacterium | reverse complement strand
ACGCTGGGCGAGATCTGCGCGGCGCTCAAAGAGGTGTTCGGGACGTACAAGGAGCCCGTGGTGCTGTGAAGCTAGGAGCATTTGAAATATATCCCGTGACGGATGGGAAGTTTCGGCTGGATGGGGGGGCGATGTTTGGGGTCGTGCCCAAGGTTCTCTGGGAGAAGTGCTGTCCGGCAGACGAGATGAACCGCATCCAGCTTGGACTAAATTGCCTGCTAATCCGGGCGCACGGGAAGAACATCCTGGTGGACACTGGGCTTGGCTCGAAGGTAGACGAGAAGGTTCAGGACCGCTTCGCCATCGAGCGTAAGCCGCCGCTCGAGGACTCTTTGCAAAGGGTTGGCCTCGCCCATGAAGACATCCACATGGTCATCAACACGCACCTGCACTTCGATCATTGCGGCGGGAACACCATGCGCGAGGACGATCAGGTCGTGTCGGCGTTTCCGAAGGCCAAGTACTTCGTGCAGCGCGGCGAGTACGAGGATGCGGTGCGGGCCAACGAGCGGACACGCGCGAGTTACCTCAAGGAGAACTTCACGCCGATCGCGCATGTGAGCCAGTGGGAGTTCCTGGACGGCGATATCGAGCTGGTCCCCGGCGTGTCGGTCGTCGTAACCGGCGGGCACACCGCCCATCACCAGGCGGTGAAGATTCAATCCGAAGGCAAGACAGCGATGTACCTCGGCGATCTCATCCCGACGGTGTCACACCTGCCGCTCCCGTACGTCATGGGCTACGACCTGTACCCCTTGCAGACCTTGGAGTCCAAGCGATGGATTCTGGATCGCGCGTTCGAGGAGAAGTGGCTGCTGGTCTTCGAGCATGATCCGAAGGTTCAGATGGGGTATGTGAAGAAGGATGTAGAGGGGAAGTACTATTTGGAAGAGGTGAAGACGTGACGGTGGCGGCGAAGCCTTTGCGGGTGCTAATCGGCAAGGTGGGGCTGGATGGGCACGACCGGGGTGTGAAGCTGGTGGCCCGGGCGTTGCGCGACGCCGGCGTGGAGGTCATCTACACTGGGCTGCACCAAACGCCGGAGCAGATCGTGAGCACGGCGATCCAGGAGGACGTGAACGCCATCGGGCTCAGCGTCCTTTCCGGCGCGCACAACTACCTGTTCCCCCGCGTGCTGGAGCTGCTCAAGGAACAAGGGGCGGAGGACATCGTGGTCTTCGGGGGCGGGATCATCCCGGATGAGGACATGCCGAAGTTGAAGGCGGCAGGAGTGCGCGCCCTGTTCCGGTCCGGCACGGCGACGGACGAGGTCGTGAAGTTCGTCAAGGAGCTGCGATCATGAGACCGGTGTATGTGATCAGCGGGGGCATCACCAAGTTCGCCAAGGCCCATCCGGACAAGGACTTTCGGCTGATGGTGAAGGAAGCCTACGACTACGCACTGCGGGACGTGCCTAAGTTCTCCAAGGACATGATCGATGGCGCGGTCGGCTCCTACTTCTCGGACCACTTCACGCGGCAACTCAAAGCTGCCAGCATGGCACAGGACTATCTGGGGCTGTGTCCCAAGCCTTCCAAGCGGGTCGAGGGCGGGGGCGCGACCGGCGGGCTCTGCTTCCAATCCGCGTGGGAGGCGGTGGCGTCCGGCCGGATGAACTGCTGCGTAGCCTTCGGCTTTGAGACGATGTCGCGGGTCAACACCTGGAAGGGCAACGAGTTCATCGCACTGGCCTCCGACACCAACTTCGATTTCCCGGTAGGCGGGTTCTACACCGGCTACTACGCGATGATGGTCCGGCGCCACATGCACGAGTACGGCACCACCGTTGAGCAGATGGCGATGGTGTCGGTCAAGAACCACATGAACGCGCTGTACAACCCATACGCCCAGAAGGCCAAGCGGCTCACGATCAAGCAGGTCCGGGAGTCGCCGATGGTGGCCACGCCGCTGACGATGGAGGATATCTGCACGATGTCGGATGGCGCAGCGGTTTGCATTCTGGCCTCCGAAGAGGTGGCCGCGAAGGTCTGCAATCGGCCGGCGAAGATCACAGGCGTCGGCTCCGGCTCCGATGCGATGCGCATGGCGGACCGGCCGCACGGCAAGGTCATCCTCCTGCCGCACGAGCGAGAATCCGACTACGCCCATCTCAAATATCCTGGCGTGCACTCGTTCCGCGGCGGACGCATGGCGGCGAAGCTCGCGTATGAGATGGCCGGCATCCGGAACCCGATCGAGGAGCTGAGCTTCGTCGAGCTGCACGACGCCTACACCTCCTCGGAGATCCAGACCTACGAAGACCTGGGCCTCTGCAAGTACGGCGAAGGCGGCAAGTTCGTGGAGAGCGGCGTACCGTTCATGCCGGGGGTGGACTATGGCCTGGAATTGTCCAAACAGGGGCGGCTGCCGGTGAATCCGACCGGCGGACTCCTGGCCTGCGGCCATCCGGTCGGTGCGACGGGCCTGATGCAGGCGGTCTTCGCCTTCTGGCAGTTGCAGGGCACCATCAAGAAGCATTTGGGCAACGATAAGCTGCAGGTCAAGAATTCCAAGCGTGGCTTGATTCACAGCCACGCCGGTACAGGGACGTATATCACGGTGTCGATCCTGGAGGCGGTCTCATGAACAGCGATCCCCTGATCATCCACGACCACTACGAGATTGATTACCGCCACAGCTACGCCGAGGACTCGCCGTTCTTCGTCGGCCTCACCAAAGGCAAACTGCTTGGCTCCCGCTGCACGGTATGCGGCTACACCTACGCCACTCCGCGCTCCCATTGCATGGAGTGCGGCGCGCAGACGGCGTGGCACGAACTGCCCCTGACGGGGCGAGTCCACACCTATACCACCTGCCACTACGGCGGTGAGCTCTTTCTGAAAGAGACGCCGTTCACGTTGATCCTGGTCGAGTTCGACGGCGCCGATACCCTGTTTCTGTCCCGGCTCAAGGGAGTCGAGCCCGAGGTTGTGCAGATCGGGATGCCTGTGGTGGCCCGCTTCGCCAAGACTCCGACCTTCAAGGTGACGGACGTCTGGTTCGAACCTGCGGAGAGGGTGTAGCCGGTGGACCCTGTCACCTTAGCTAATCGCGTCAAGGCGGGCGAGACCCGGGCGGTCTCCCGCTTGATCACGCTGCTGGAGAACCAGGAACCGGTCGGCCAAGCCGCGTTGGAGAGACTGAACGGTTCTCAACGGCACGCGGCCGTGATCGGGATCACCGGCTATCCCGGCGCCGGCAAGAGCACGCTGATCGACCAACTGGCGACGGCCTACCGGCGGCAGGGCAAGAAGGTTGGGATCGTCGCGGTGGATGCGACTAGTCCGCGGACGGGCGGGGCGCTCCTCGGAGACCGGATCCGGATGCAGGACCATTCGCTGGATGACGGGATCTTCATCCGCAGCATGGCCACCCGCGGGGAGCGGGGCGGGCTGGCGCGCGCGACGCGCGGCGCGGTGCGGGTGCTGGAAGCAGCGAGCTACGACGTCATCATGGTCGAAACCGTCGGGGTGGGGCAGCTCGAGACGGATGTGGTCGATGTGGCGTCCACCGTCGTCGCGGTGGTGGCGCCGGGCCTCGGCGACGAGGTCCAGGCGATGAAGGCGGGCTTACTCGAGATAGCTCACATCGTTGTCGTCAACAAAGGCGACCGGGACAGCTCGGATGTGACGGTTAAAGACTTGCAGGAATGGCATCCGAGGGTGATCCGTACGGTGGCGATCAAAGGCGAGGGCATTCCTGAATTGATTGAGGCCATCGCCGAGCACCAGCGGGTGACTGATCTCACCCGCCCACCCCAGGCGCGCCAAGACGCGCCTCTTCCCGG
>DASQRT010000055.1:0-2087 GCA_035642795.1 Nitrospirales bacterium | reverse complement strand
GCTTCTCCGGGTCCGTCTTCAGACTGCGCAATAACACATCAGCCAGCACCGGACCGGTGTCGGCCAGCCGTTCTGGGTGGTCCCGGTCATGATCGACGAGCCAGAGGGCCGCGCGTTTTTGCAGCGCTGGGTCGGTCGTCTCCCGGAAGACTTTCGCGACCCGGTAGTGGGCGCGCTTGTGTTCGCGGCGCGCGAGCACGCCCCGAGCGATGGAGGTGATGACAATGGCGCCGGCTAGAACGGCCGCCACGATCCCCCAGGGTCCGTTTTTCAGGAACTCCTTCCACGGTTCAGGGAAGACGCTCCACAGGAGGAAGCCCACCAGGATTGCGACCAAAAGATGGGTCAGGATGAAAATGCCGATGTTGCCGCGCTCGCCCTTCATGGCCCCATTTTCGCCCAGCGATGCGGAAGGGTCAACTACGGGGAATTGCTGTTTCTTTGCGCGGGGCATTTCAGTATACTTGAGGAAGCTGTGGACGCGGCATGATCAACATCCTGCTTAACAAGATTTTCGGTAGCAAGAACGAGCGCGAGCTCAAGCGCCTCCGCCCCCTGGTCGTCGAGATCGGCACCAAGGAGCAGGCCCTTGCCCCGCTCTCGGACCGCGACCTGCGCGCGAAGACCGAAGAGTTCAAGAAGCGCCTGGCCGACGGGGCAACGCCGGATGACATCCTGACGGACGCCTTCGCTGTCTGCCGGGAGATGTCGAAGCGCAAGCTGGAGATGCGCCACTTCGACGTCCAGCTCATCGGTGGCATGGTCCTGCACCAGGGCAAGATCTCGGAGATGAAGACCGGTGAAGGCAAGACCCTGGTAGCCACGCTCGCCCTCTACCTCAACGCGCTGGAAGGCAAGGGCGCGCACCTCGTCACGGTCAACGACTACCTGGCCAAGCGCGACGCCCAGTGGATGGGCCCCCTCTACCACCATCTCGGACTCTCCGTGGGCGTGATCCAACACGAGGCCTCGTTCTTGTACGACCCGACCTACGAGGCGGAAGACAAGCGCCTCCAGCACCTGCGACCCTGCACTCGGCAGGAGGCCTACCGCGCCGACATCACTTACGGCACCAACAACGAATTCGGGTTCGACTACCTGCGCGACAACATGGTTGGGGACCTGGCGGACTGCGTGCAGCGCGAGCTGCACTACGCCATCGTCGACGAAGTGGACAGCATCTTAATCGACGAGGCCCGCACGCCGCTGATCATCTCGGGGCCGACCGAGGACTCGACCGACCTCTACTACCGCATCGACCGCATCATCCCGATGCTCAAGCGGGACGTGGATTACACGATCGAGGAGAAGACCCGGACGGCCGCGCTCACCGAGGAAGGCAACGAGAAGGTGGAGCGGGCGCTGGGCGTGACGAACCTCTACGACCTGGCCAACATGGACCTGGTGCACCACGTCGTCCAGGCCTTGCGGGCGCACGCGCTCTACCATCGCGACGTGGACTACGTCGTCAAGGACGGCGAAGTGATCATCGTGGACGAGTTCACGGGCCGGCTGATGCCTGGACGCCGCTGGTCCGACGGCCTGCACCAGGCGGTAGAGGCGAAAGAGGGCGTCAAGATCGCCAACGAGAACCAGACGCTGGCGTCGATCACTTTCCAGAACCTCTTCCGGATGTATCACAAGCTCGCCGGCATGACGGGCACGGCCGACACCGAGGCCGGCGAGTTCGCCAAAATCTACAATTTGGACGTGGTCGTCATCCCGACCAATCGGCCCCTCATCAGGCCAGACTTCCCGGACGTGGTGTACCGGACCGAGAAGGAGAAGTTCAACGCGATCGTGGACGAGATCATCGAGTGCCACAAGCGGGGGCAGCCGGTCCTGGTGGGCACCATCTCGATCGAGAAGTCGGAACGGCTTGCTGGCTATCTCGTCCGGCACGGCATCAAGCACAACGTCCTGAACGCCAAGCAACACGAGAAGGAAGCCGAAATCATCGCCCAGGCCGGCCGCAAAGGCGCCGTCACCATCGCGACGAACATGGCGGGCCGTGGGACCGACATCCTCCTCGGCGGCAACCCCGATTTCCTGTTCAAGAAGGCATTGTATGCCGACTCGGAGATGCC
>DASQRT010000054.1:0-2079 GCA_035642795.1 Nitrospirales bacterium | reverse complement strand
AAGGGTCCATCGACGCGTCCAACATGCTGAAGCCCGCGCTCTCGCGCGGGGAGATCCAGTGCATCGGCGCGACTACCCTGGATGAGTACCGCAAGCACATCGAGAAGGACGGGGCGCTGAAGCGGCGCTTCCAGCCGATCTACGTGCAGCAACCCAGCGTGGAGGAGACCATCCGCATTATCCAGGGCCTGCGCGATCGCTACGAGAGCCACCACGGAGTGGAGATTACCGAAGAGGCCATCTCCGAAGCCGTCAAGCTGGCGGACCGGTACATCACCGACCGCTTCTTCCCGGACAAGGCCATTGACGTGATCGACGAGACCGGTTCCCGGGCCAAGTTGCAGGCCTACGCCCTGCCAGGCGATCTGCGGGCGATGGAACAGGAGTTGAAGAAGGTTTCACGCGAGAAGGAAATGGCGATCACGCTTCAGAACTTCGAGGAGGCCGTAAGGTTCCGTGAAGAAGAAGAGCGGCTGCGGAAGTTGCTGGAGGACTCCAAGCGCGAGTGGAAGAAGAGCCAGGAGCAGAGCCGGCCAGTCATCGCGAAGGAGGACGTCTCATACGTGGTCTCCAAGATGACCGGGATCCCGCTCTTTAAGCTAGAAGAGGAGGAGTCCCAGAAGTTGCTACGGATGGAAGAGGCGTTGCACAAGCGCGTGGTCGGCCAGGAGGAAGCCGTCTCCGCCGTCGCGCGGTCCATCCGGCGTTCGCGGGCCGGGCTCAAGGAGTCCAAGAAGCCGATCGGGTCCTTTATCTTTTTGGGGCCGACCGGTGTCGGAAAGACCGAGCTGGCGCGGGCGCTGGCCGAGTTCCTGTTCAACACCGAGGATGCCCTCATCCGGATCGACATGTCCGAGTACCAGGAGAAGTTCAGCAGCTCCCGCTTGTTCGGGGCGCCTCCCGGCTACGTGGGTTACGAGGAAGGCGGCCAGCTCACGGAGAAAGTCCGCCGCCGACCGTACTCGGTGGTGCTCTTTGATGAGATCGAGAAGGCGCACCCGGATCTCTTTAACGTGCTCTTACAGGTATTGGACGACGGTGTTCTCACGGACAGCCTGGGACGGAAGGTGGACTTCAAGAACACGGTCATCATCATGACCTCCAACCTCGGCACCAAGCTGATCAAGGGGACCTCGCTGGGCTTCCAACGGGGCACCTCCGAGGACATCAATCGCCGCAACAAAGAGGACATCCTGGGCGAGCTCAAGCACACTTTCAGCCCCGAGTTTCTAAACCGCATCGATGAAGTGGTGGTCTTCCACTCGCTCGAGAAGTCGCACCTGGTGACGATCGTGGACAATCTCCTGGCGGAGTTGAACCAGCGCTTGGCTGAGCGCGGGATCGAGCTCGAGGTGACGGACGAGGTCAAGGCCTGGCTGATCCAGGAAGGCTACCAGCCCATCTACGGCGCCCGACCGATGCGCCGGTGCATCCAGAAGAGCATCGGCGATCCGCTCTCCGAAGAGTTGATCAAGGGGCGGTTCCGGGACTTCCGAAAAGTCAAAGTGGTTCTCAAGGATGGGGCGCCGACCTTCGTCGAAGAAGAGGCCCTGGCCGGCGTATGACCGGCCGGCCCGGCGTCCCGTGGTTGGTCCCACCGTTGGCCGCTCCGCTCTGTTGATTCTGAGTGCGACCACGCCTTTCAGTTCGCTTCTGTGTGGACTGTGCCGTCTCCCCCGCCCTGTCTGAGCCACGTCCGTGATTCTGGGTATCGAGACATCCTGTGACGAAACCGCCGTCGCCGTCGCCCGCGCGGATGGTGCCGTGCTCGCCGAGGTGGTGCGTTCGCAGGTGGAGACCCATGCCCGCTACGGGGGCGTAGTGCCCGAATTGGCCGGCCGCCGTCACATCGAGACCATCGACCAAGTCGTGCGGGAGGCTTTGATCCGCGCGGGGATCGGCCCGCGCGAGCTGAGCGCGGTCGCGGTGACGGGGGGACCCGGACTCATCGGCGCGCTCCTGGTCGGCGTCGCCTACGGCAAGGCCTTGGCCTACGCGCTGCAGATTCCGTTACTTCCCGTCAATCACCTGGAAGGCCATCTCTGCGCGGCCAGCTTGGGCGCTGGCGCCGTGGCGCCG
>DASQRT010000053.1:0-6261 GCA_035642795.1 Nitrospirales bacterium | reverse complement strand
CTTCACTTGAGCGCCGGGCCTGAGTTTTTGAAGGCCGTCCACCACGACCCGCTCGCCCGGAGACAGACCATCTTCGATAAGCCACCTGGTCCCCTCCCAACCGGTGGCCTGGACATTGCGGGTCTCCACCTTATCGCCCTGCCCCACAATATAGACGAAGGGCCCCTGAGGTCCCTGCTGGACGGCGCGTTGCGGAACCAGAATCACTCCGGTCCTGACAGCCCCTAAGAAGCGAACCTTGACAAACTGCCCAGGCAGCAGCGTCCGTTCGTGATTCGGAAAGACGACCCGCACATCCCTAGTGCCGGTCGTGGTGCGCAGCCCCACTTCCTGCAAACTCAATCTTCCTTCGTGAGGATACTTGGAGCCATCCATAAAGGTGATGACGCCGCGCAATTCGTACACGCCGGCCCCCTCCACCTTCTTCTCCGCGCGCTCCCTGACCTGTTTGAGAATGAACAATTCCGGGACGCTGACGGTCACGTACATCGGGTCCACCTGGTGGATGATCGTGAGCAGGTCGGTCTGCGCCGACACCAGCCGGCCTTCGTACACCTTGGTCCGCTCGATCAGCCCATCAATCGGCGCGACGATCAGCGTGTTGTCCATATCGAATTTGGCTCTCACCACGTTGGCCTTTGCGGCTTCCAGCGCCTGTCGTGCCGCGAGTTCATCTGCGACGGCATCGTCCACGTCTTTCTGACTCACGGCCTGTTCCGCGAGAAGCGGCTTCACGCGATCGAGCTGCTGCTTTGCCTGGACCAACCTCGCCTCGGCCTGTTCCACCGTGGCTTGCGCGTTGAGCAGGGCCGCTTGAAACGGCACGGGGTCGATTTGATAGAGGCGGTCGCCCTTCCGGACCGCGCGGCCCTCCGGGTAGAAGCGTTCCTTGATAATTCCCGTGACCTGGGACCGGATTTCGACGGGCCGGGAGGCTTCCGATTGCCCGATAAATTCCGGCTCGTCGGGCACGGTCTGCGTCGCCGCGGTGACCACCGAAACTTCCGGGATGGGAGGAGCGGGAGCGGAGCCGACCTCCTGCTTGCAGCCCAGCAACCCGGCTACTCCCACGCACACAAGGAAGCCTGCCGCGAGTCCCAACGTTCTGGCACCGTGATTCATCACATGCCTCCTAGGCTCGATATCTGTTTATTGGAGAGGGCCAGCACAGCATGAGCGTTACACGCGACAAAAAGCAAGCGCGTCGCATGTCGTGTCCCCGCGTCATGAAAGTAGCCTGTCCCCTTTTCGGTCCCTGTCCCGTCACAGCGTTTTCATGTCGATGACAAAGCGATAGCGCACATCCCCTTTGAGCGTCCGGTCGTACGCCTCGTTGACCTGCTGAATGGGGATCACCTCGACGTCCGACGTAATGTTCTTTTTCGCGCAGTAATCGAGCATCTCCTGCGTCTCGCGAATACCGCCGACGCCTGAGCCCGTCAGTTTTCTCCTCTTGAGGATGAGCGAGAAGGCTTGGACCTGCAACGGCTTGGCCGGAACTCCCACCATCGCCAGCACCCCATCCCTGCGCAGGAGATTGAGATACGCATTGATGTCATGAGGTGCGGACACCGCGTCGAGGATGAAATCAAACCGATTGGCGAGGGCTTCGAGGTTCTTCGGGTCCAGCGACACGACAAAGTCCTGTGCCCCAAGGCGGCGCGCATCCTGTTCTTTGGTTTTAGACGTGCTGAAGACGGTAACCTCCGCACCCATCGAAGCCGCCAGCTTGACCGCCATGTGGCCTAACCCGCCCAATCCGACGACCCCGACTCGCTGTCCCGGACCAACTTCGAAGTGTCTGAGCGGCGAGTACGTGGTGATCCCGGCGCAGAGAAGAGGGGCGACGCTCGCAACCGGAAGCTTCGAGGAAATCTTGAGCGTGTAATTCTCGTCCACAACGATTTGAGAGGAGTACCCGCCGTACGTCGGGGTCTTCCCGTCTTGCTCGGTTGCATTGTACGTCCAGGTGACATGGGTCGAGCAATACTGCTCCAGGCCTTCCTTGCAGCTCTCGCAGATTCGACAAGAATCCACTATAGTGCCGACGCCGGCCAGCTCACCGACTTTGAATCGTTTCACCTTGGAGCCGACCCGTGTCACCCGTCCGACGATTTCATGTCCGGGGACCATCGGGAAAATCGAGCCGCCCCACTCGTCTCGTGCTTGATGGATGTCCGAGTGACAGATTCCGCAGTACAGGATTTCGATGAGCACGTCGTGGGGACCTAGTTCGCGCCGCTCAAAGTTGAACGGTTCGAGCCTAGAGGTAGGACCTTGGGCTGCGTATCCGCGTGTCTTTAACATGACGTCACCTCCTATTTCTCTTTCACGTTATTCAACCGGTTACAAGATTGGAATCCCTACCCCACTCGTCCGCTGGCGCGAACAAGCGGCTCCTCGACCAAATGTTCCGAGAGAAACCAGACCTGCATCTCGTTCGTGCGGATCACATCGCTCACCAGCAGGTCATTCGTCCCATCATCACCAGCTTCGACGGCTTGCTTGGCCATCGTTCGGGACTCAAGCAGAATGACTTCATGCGCATGGAGTAGCCGAGACAGTTGAACAGGCACCTCCTGCCGGCCGCGCGGGAGCCGAGGAATCAGGGTCGTCTCTGCCACATCGTGCGCCATCGCAATGCTGACCCCGCCTAGCATCTGGATGCGCTCGGCGAGCGAATCCACGAGTTCGCTCTGTTCGTTGTAGTGCTTGTCGTAGAGCAGATGCAGTTGATAGAAGGTCGGGCCCGCGACCTGCCAATGGTGCTTCTTATACATGTCTCGAAGCGTGATCGTGTCGGCGAGGAGTTGATTGAGATTGTCCACACTCGCCTTGCAGACGCTCTCCGCCAATGCGATTGGCAGCTTCGCGATCCTTCCATAGGGTTGGATCTCTCTCGAGTCCTGATCCACAAGTGGTCGCACGTGGTCGAGAAGGCTGTGATCTTTTACAGAATGACTCTTCATGGCGTTCCTCCTTCTAAGTTGTCCTATTACTGTCCCTTTTCCTTGACGATGCTCACGTTGTGACGAAGGTTCCCTGGCGGAGTTCTTGCAACGTCTGCTCGATCTCATCTTGCGTGTTCATCACGAATGGACCATACCGCGCAATAGGCTCGTGCAGCGGTTTCCCGGAAACCAGCAAAAAGCGAACCGGCGTCATGCCCGTGACTACCTTCACATAATCGCCGTCACCCAACACGACGAGCCTTGGGTGTGAAATCGTGGCGCCGTCTTCTTTCTCTTCGCCAACAAATTTCGCTTCGCCTTCGAACACATAAGCAAACGCCGTGTGCCCCCGTTCGATCGGATGGATGAATGAGGCATGAGCAGGCACGAACACATCCAGGTAGATGGGATTGGCGGCAATGCCGGTCACCGGACCGCTGACCCCATCGACGGTTCCCGTGATCACCCGGATCCTTACCCCGTTTTCCTTTTTGATTTCAGGAATCTCACCTGACCGGATATCCTGGTAGCGCGGCTTGGTCATCTTGAGCTTCGCCGGCAGATTGACCCAGAGCTGGAAGCCGGCAATCCCTTCAGGACGCACTTGCGGCATCTCCTCGTGCATGATGCCGCGTCCGGCCGTCATCCACTGCACGTCCCCGGCCCCGATGCTGCCGGAGTTGCCGAGGGTATCTTTGTGATGCACCTCTCCCCGCAGCACGTAGGTCACCGTCTCGATCCCGCGATGGGGATGCAGGGGAAATCCGGCCTTATAATCACGCGGGTCGCTGGACGCAAAGTGATCCAGCAACAGGAATGGATCAAGATAGTCTAGCCTTTGCGTTCCAATACTTCGGTTGAGCCTGACTCCCGCGCCTTCAATAACAGGATCCGGCTCAATGATCGTTTCGATTTTTCGAGGCAACGACCTCATGGCAACCTCCTTATGGTCGAGTCACTGAGACAACCGGCGCAAGGGTTGAAGCGTCTCCTGGGCTTCTGCTTCAGAGAGCACACCATTGTTCATCAACTGCTGGATGAGGGTCTCTAAATTTTGCGCGACCGTACGCCTTATTCCTAGGACATGAAACGAGGGTGGGAAAAAAAGCACGTAATCAGGGGATCGCAGGCGGACGTTGATCGGCTGGCTTTCCTGGTAGGACGGGAGCTCGGAAAATCCATCAGTGGGAACCATGAAGTACGGTTTGCCACCAATATTGCCGTCTTGATTGAGGACCTCTAGGCTCCCCAGGACATCTTTCCCGGATAGATCCTGCACCTCCGAAAGCACGAGGAACAGCATGCCTGCCACAAGAGGGTTTCCGGTTTGGTTTATGACTTTCACGGAATAGACGTATTCGTTCGTGAATGTGTCATGTCCCTCGAACGTCACGACCGGCACCACGCCACCCGTCAAGTCCTCAAGTTGATCCACATCGACAGCCAAAGCCCGAGGACTTGTCACAAGCAAGACTAGGCTAAAGAAGATCGCCACCAGCAACATGAGGCCGACGATGAGCCACCAGGATCGCCGCGCCGACTGATTGGAGTCCGACGCGAACGCGTCAAGATGCGTGAGCAGGAGCAGATCCAGATACTGCGGTGGTCGTCGCGCTGGATTCATGGTCCGTGCTCCTGCCGGGTTCTTCAGCATCATGCCGCCTGCTCGTCCAGCTTTTGCAATGGAAAGTTGCGCTCACGCCAGGCCTCGACCCCGCCGGCCAGAGGCCGGACTCGCGTGATCCCATTCCTCTTCAACAGAAGCGCCATCCTCGCGCTCGTCACTTCATTGGGACAGGCGCAGTACAAAATCACATCCCGATCACGAGGGATCTCATGATGCCGGTGCTCCAACTCTTCCACCGCCATCCGCAGCGCGCCGGGGATCGTGTATGGATCGGCCTGGCGATCGAGAGGCTGGCGCAGATCCACGATCATCACCTCGTGGCCGTCGTCCATCATCTGCTTGAGCTCGTCCGCGGTGATCCGCGCGATGCGCAACTTCCGCAGCAGGAGTTGCCGGTGGATGTATTTGTAGGCGATATACAAGGCCAAGGCGCCTACGATCAGCACGACGAGCGAGCCGCCGAAACGGGCCGCCTGCGCCGCGATCTGCTCGAGCTGGTCGCTGAACAGATACCCCGGAGCGATGTAGGCCACGGTCCAGATGAGCGCGCCCAGGCCATTGTAGAGCAAGAAACGCTCGACGCTCACGCCAAACAGCCCAGCGAGAGCCGGCGTGACGGTGCTCAACCCAGGAAAGAATTTGGCGGTGACGAGAGACCACGTCCCGTGTCGTTCGAAAAAGGTTTCCGTTCGACGTATGCACGAGTCTGGCTCGAGCGAGATGCGGCAGAGCACGTTCAAGACATGCCGGCCCCGATGGCGCCCCAGGTAGTACCAGATGAAATCACCCACAAAGCAGGCGACCACACTTAAGCCGACAGCCATACCGAGGTTCATTTTGCCCGCTCCAGCCAGCGCCCCAGCGGCGAGCAGCACCGGGAACGAAGGAAAAGGCAGCCCGACCTGATCGGCGAACACGGTCGCGAAGAGAACGAGGCCGCCATGCCGGACAAAGAATTGCGTCACGTCATCCATGTGTCCCCCCTACAGGCACATAGACACCATCATCGAGCGTTGAGGGGACCGCGTCTGGATGCAGAAAGGCCTGAACACGATCGACCGTGGACGTCTTCAGTTCAGGAACCGTCCCATCGAAGATTTTCTCTCCTCGGTGGATCATGATCAGGTGATCGGCCACCTGATACGCCGTCTCGATGTCGTGTGTCACAACGATCTGGGTGACATGGTCCTGACTGTGCAGCCGGCCAATCAGCTCCTTAATAATGTGCGTGTTGATCGGGTCCAATCCGCCTGTCGGTTCATCATAGAGGATCAGCCGGGGGTGACTCGCCAGGGCGCGCGCAATCGCCACCCGCTTTTTCATGCCCCCGCTCAGTTCGGCAGGCAGGGCCTCTGCGATGTCATCGAGTCCGACGAAATGCAGGCTTTCCGCAATCCTGCTTTCGATCGTTGTCTCGCTCAACGCCCCCTGTTCCCAGAGGCGGTAGCCCACATTCTCCAGCACGGTCAGGGAGTCGAAGAGGGCCGCGCCTTGAAAGACTAAGGCCATCTTATTACGGACACGAGTCATCTGCTGCTCCGAGAGACCCACGATCTCTTGCCCGTCGATCATGATACTCCCCCTGTCAGGTTGCACAAGCCCCTCGATAAGCCGAAGAGTCGTCGTTTTCCCGGCGCCGCTCCCTCCGAGAATGGCCAGAGTCTCGCCGAACGGCACGGTCAT
>DASQRT010000052.1:0-7278 GCA_035642795.1 Nitrospirales bacterium | reverse complement strand
GTCCGAGCGCAAGAGCTAGCAGCCATGACCGAGAACGCGCAACAGGACGAGCAGCCCCTTCGAAATCCGAGTGCCCCTGAACCAGACAAACCCACCGGCGGGCACCCCGTCGTCGCGATAGTGGGCGGGATTCTTGCCCTGTGGCTGTTCCTCTGGATCGTCATCCCGAACCCCAAGGACCAGCCGATCGATCCGAAGACGGGCGAGACCAAATCCACACCCGGCATGACCACTGGGACGCCCAGCGCCCCGCACGTCACCTCTCGCACCGTGGCGTTCTTGCCGGACTACAACGCGGTCGCGGTGCTCGTGCCGCCCGACACGACCGACGAGCAGATCACACAACTCCTCCAACGTTTCAAGAAAGCCCGCCTCGACGAGACGCTGACGCAGTACATCCCGCCGACCACCAAGGGGAACAAGATGGGCCCCCATGCCATCGCCGACATCTACGTGTTCTCAGAACGAGAATGGGCGACCTCCGCCACGCTCAGGGTCGTGGCCCTCGGTCGGCACAGCCCGACGGATCCCAAGAAAAAAGGCGGGCCGACGTTCGCCGAGGCCATCAGCCATGTCCGCGGCCGTTACGTCATCAACCTGCACGAGGCTGAGCACCGAGACCGCGGGACGCTCGGTTACGCCGACGAAGACGGTGGCACACATACCCCCAATTACAAAGAACTCTTCTGACCAGGATTGAGACTAAGATCTATCTTGGCTGGATGCTCACTTTCGGTTTATACTCCCCCGTCAGAGCGGTTGGCGCCTGAGGAATAATCTTCAAGATTTTCGAATTGGGATGATCTACGACAAGGAGGCGATTATGCGACGTGAGGCCAGATTCTTCTTGTACCCCCTTGTGGTTGTGTTCGCGATCGGACTGCTAGGTCCTTACACCGCGCATGCAGCCGACCTGAAAACCGGGACCGTATCAGCAGGCGGAGCGATCGGCTTCCTTGCGAACACTCCGGACGGGACCGCCTTTGCCCTCAACTTGAACGCTGATTATTTCGTTCACCCGAACGTGTCAGTCGGTCCATTGTTTCAGCTGGCCGCGACTGGGGATCTCTCCCAGATTGGGTTTTCGGGCCAGGGCAAATTCTGGATCGATCTACCAGGGACAGAGCACAAAGCAAGGCTGACTCTCCAAGGGGGTATTGGATTCGTGCATTCCGACTTGTTTGAGTCCGATACCTCGTGGTTGATCCCAATTGGTATCGGACTGGACTATACGCTCAATCAGCAACTCAGTTTCATGGCTACCTTCCTGCTCAACTTCACCGACCTTGATACCGGTGGCGGCACGGGGGCGCATGTGATGCCCGGCCTGACGTTCGGGGTCCGCTTCTAGCGGCCGATCAATACCGCTGAAGAGGGGACAGGCAACGTTTCTGGAGATAAGTCGAAAAGTAGCCAGTCCCCTTAGATCTGGAACTGGGCTTCGTAGAGGGTGCGGTAGAGGCCGCTGCGGGCGAGGAGCACGTCGTGCGTGCCTTGCTCGACGAGTCGCCCTCCGTCGAGGACGAAGATCCGATCCACGTTGCTCAGCGTGGAGAGCCGGTGGGCGATGATGAAGGTCGTGCGATTGCGGGTGAGTTCCACCAGCGCTTCCCGAATCTTCACCTCTGTCTCCGTGTCGATGTTTGATGTCGCCTCGTCGAAGATGATGATCGGCGGGTCCTTCAGCAGCGCCCGCGCGATCGCGATCCGCTGCTTCTGCCCGACCGAGAGCTTCACCCCGCGTTCCCCGATCCACGTATCGTACTTCTCCGGCAACTCGATGATGAACTCGTGTGCGCGGGCCGCCGTGGCGACCTCCTCGATCCGCGCCTGGCTCGCCGCAAGGTCCCCATAGGCGATGTTCTCCCGCACCGTGCCGTTGAAGAGGAACGGCTCTTGCTGGACCAAGGCGATCTGGCCGCGCACGTAGGCCAGCGGCAGGTCGCGTAGGTCGTGCCTGTCCAGCAGAATCGCCCCGTCTGTCACGTCGTAGAACCGCATCAGCAGCTTGATCAGCGTGCTCTTGCCGGCCCCGGAGGGCCCCACGAGCGCGATCCGCTCGCCGGCTTTCACCTCGAAGCTCACATGCTTGAGCACGGGGATCTCCGGCCGGTAGTGGAAGGAGACGTTCCGCGCGACGACCTCGCCGCGCAGGCGACCATCCGGCGCGACGACGCCGGGCCGGTCCGCCACCTCGGGCCGGGTGTCCATGATCTCGAACACCCGTTCGCCCGCCGCCAGCGCGTGCTGGAGCATGTGGTTGACCGAGTGAATCTGGTTGACCGGCACGTAGAACAGCGCGAGGTAGGAGAGGAACGCGACAAGCTCCCCGACCGTGAGTGTCCCGGCCATCACCTCGCCGGTCCCATACCAGAGGATGATCACGCTGCCCAGGCTGCCCACGAAGATCATGCTGGGGGAGTACACCGACCACAGCGTCATGACCTTGAGATTGCTGTTACAGTAATCCCGGCTGCGCGCATCAAACCGCTCCTGTTCGTAGGCCTGGCGGTTGAACCCCATCGTCTCCCGGATGCCGGAGATGGCGTCCTGGAGATAGGCGTTCAACTCGGCGGAGCTCCTGCGGACGAGGTGGTAGAAATGGTGGACCTTGTTGGTGAAGTACGAGGCTGAGTACACCAGCACCGGGATCGGGAGCAATGACAAGAAGGCCAGCTTCCAGTTGAGGGAAAACAGGATGACCGAGATCCCGATGAGCGTCAGCGAGGACATCAGCAGCGATTCAATGCCGTCGATGAAGATGCGCTCCACGTGTTCGACGTCGTTGTTGACCCGGTTCATGATCTCGCCGGTAGAGCGGTTTTCGTAGTAGCTGATGGAGAGGCGCTGGAGGGCCGCGAACACCTGGTCGCGCAGGTCGAAGATGACGCTCTGCTCCAGGATGTTGTTGAAGCGGATCCGAAGCGAGGAAGCGACGTTCTTACCGGCGTAGGCGAGCAGCAGGCCGGCGATCGCCCAGGGCAGCAGCGCATGATTCTTTCCGACGATGACGTCGTCGATGATGAATTTCCCGACGAACCAGGGCGGGAGGAGCTCGATGGCGGCCGCCGCCGCCGCGCACGTGAAGGTCAGAAAGGCCAGCCGCCGGTACGGCTTGATGAAACGAAGAACGCGAAGGAGGGACTTCACCGCGGGCGTGCCTCTGCCTTAAATGACTTCGGCGTGTTCCGTCCGCCAGTACTTCTCGAACTCTTCCAGTTGGGTGAGCGTGGTGAAATCGGTCATTCGATCGAGGAAGAGCTTGCCCTGGAGGTGGTCAATCTCGTGCTGGATGCAGACGGCGTAGAGGCCCGAGGCGTCCAGCTCGACGGTCTTCCCGTCCCGATCGAAGTATTTCACCCGAACCCCGACCGGACGCCTCACCTTGCCGCGCAGCCCGTCAACGCTGAGACATCCCTCCCAGCTCTCAGCAGTCACCGGCGAGTAGCCGAGGATCTCCGGGTTGATCAGGATGGTCCGTGGAAATCCGTGCTCCCCCCGGCAGTCCATGACTACGACCTGCTCCGAGCGGAACACTTGCGGCGCGGCCAGGCCGATGCCCTCAGCCTTGACCATCGTCTCGAGCATGTCGTCAATGAACTCTTGGAAAGCGCGCTTACCGATCTTTTCCAGGGGAACCGGCTCGGCGATCTGCCGCAACACCGGTGCGCCGAGCTTCGCAATCTTGAGGACTGCCATCGTTCAACTCCTTGATGTTGTCCGAGAAAAAGACCCTCGCAGCGCTTATGCTAGCACAGACCGCGCGAACGGGACAACGGAGGCAAAAGGGCTAATAACCAAATTTCTCGGGAGGGGGCTGGATCGGCTTCTCAGTGGGGGGCATCGGAAAGCCGCCCGGCGGAATCATGATCGGGGGAGGCCCTGCGGGCCGGTCCGGCGCAAACTGGAACTTGTCGCGGTTGTCCGCCCACCACCGCGCCCAGTCCTTGGCCCACGCCACCCGTTCCTCTTTCGTGGACTGGACGAAGTCCTGACCCTCGACTATCCGGCCGGTGAAGTTCCAGAGCGTGCGAAACGCGCCGTCGGCCACGCTGCTGGAGTCATCGGCCAGCAAGGTGATGAGCAGGTCAATCACGGTCTTGTCCTTTACATGCCGGCTTTCGGAGACCACGGCATTCCTGATCGTCTCGCTCGGGTCTTTGGCCATAGTCTGCAGCGCAGGGACCGCGTGCGCCGGATCCAACCGGACGGCGACCCGCAGGGCCTTCTCGCGCACCGCCGGTATTTCCTCTTCCTTAACGGCTACCGCGTTGAGGATCGGCACCGCCGCCTTGTCCTTGATCATGGACATCGTTTCGATCGCGTTGATCCGAACGCGCCGGCTTGGATGCTGGAGTCCTTTGGCAAGAACCGGAATGGCCGGTGGCCCGATGTGGACGAACTCTCCGATGGCCCAGAGCTCCTGCTCGCCGTCCAGCAGCGGGATGAGGGCTTCCGCCCGCTTGGTCTCCTCTTCGGTCAGGGCGAGCGCGGCTGTCGCCGGCCCGAGCGCCAGGGCCAAGCCAAGAGCAAGGGTGACTCTCAAAGAGGCGTGGTGTGTCATTTGATGATAGTGGTTTCCGTGCCACCTAAGGGGGTGCTGCCCGTTCCGCCGTCCATCTGCGTAAAACGAACATTGTCAAAATAGATACTGCCAGGCCCGCGCGCCCACAGGCCCATCTTACCCTTCTTGTACCGTCCGAACTCCCACGCTTCCTCGCGGGCAGACAGGAACTTCTTGTTGTCGAAGAACGCCTCGAACACCGGCCCTCGGACCGACAGTCGCAGCACCTGCCACGTGCCGGGCTTGGCTTCGACCTTGAGGTCCTGGAGCGTCTTCGTCTCGCCGTTGACCACCTTGTCCAGGCGGACCAGGTTCTCCTGCGGGCTAAGCCAGATCACATAGTAGTTACGATCATCTTGGGCCCGGAAGACCACGCCGCTCCCCTGGCCCGCACCGTTCTGGGCCGTCTTGATCCGCACTGACAGTTCCAGGTTCGCCGCCTCCACTTTCTCCAGAAACAGCACCTGCGGAGATAGGCCCGCCTGGTCCGAGGAGATGTGTGCCAGCACGTTCGGGGGGGACGATGCTTGGGGGTCCGCCTTGACTTCCCATCTCCCCACTCCTCCATCAGCCGAACTAGGAGCGAATCCGGAGGGAGGCTGATCCGGCTGATCACGGTCAAACCACCATTCCTGGAATTGGAAGTCGGCGCCTGCCGGACCACCCGCCACCAGCACCGCCAGCAAGGCTCCCAAAATTCGTATCACCACAGATAACACTCCTGCCCACGCAATTACGAAGCCAGTATACCGTACCGAATCCGGGTAAATCGAGGGAGGCTATTTGACCTTCAGTTCGGTCCAGGCGCGGTCATAGAGCTTGATCGCATCACCGACATCCTTGATCCACTCGAGCCGCGCGACCACTGATTCGAGCGGGTAGATGGCCGGGTTCTGCGCGATCTCCTTGGGTACGAACAGGCGCGCCTCTTCGCTGGCGCTGGCGTACATCACCTTGGACGTGGTGAGGGCGGCAATCTGCGGCTCCAGCAGGAAGTTGATGAACGTCATCGCTTCGTCCTTGTGCTTCGACGACTTGAGCACGCAGAGATTGTCCTGCCAGATCGTCCCGCCCTCCTTGGGGATCACGTACTTGATGGACGACCGCTCGGCCGCCGCCCGCAAGATGGTCCCGCTCCATCCGTGGGCCAGGGCGACCTCGCCGGAGACCAGGAGCTGGTCGTAGTTCTCGCTCGTATAGGTCTTCACCAGGGCCTTCTGCGCCATCAGCCGCGCCTTGGCCGCATCTAGCTTCGCAGGCTGCGTCGCGTTCAGAGACTCCCCGGCCGCGCGAAGGGCCATGCCGAAGACCTCCCGCTCATCGTTCAGCAGGCTGATCTTCCCCTTGTAGCGCGCATCCCAGAGCGTCTGCCAGCTCTCCGGGGGTGGCTTGACCAGATCGGCGTTGTAGCCGATGCCAGTCGTGCCCCAGAGATACGGCACCGAATAGGTGTTCTGTGGATCGTAGTAGAGGCCTTTGAGGTGCTTGTAGACGTGGGCGAGGTTCGGGATCTTGGCATGGCCCAGCTCGGCTAGCAGCCCCTGCTTGATGAGGATCGAGACCATGTAGTCCGAGGGGACCACCACGTCGTAGCCCGACGACCCGCCCTGGAGTTTCGCCAGCAGCTCCTCGTTCGAGCCGAAGGTGTCGGTCACCACTTTGATGCCGAACCGCTCCTCGAACTGCTTGACGGCCGTCTCTTCGGTGTAATCCGACCACGTGAACAGATGCAGCGTCACCTGCGCCTTCCCCTGCTCATTCCCCCCCGGCGAACAAGCCATGAGGGCAAGCGACAACAGGACAAAGAAAGCCTCTCGATGAGAAATCATTGGGACCTTGTTGAGGTTGCTGCTGAAGAGACCAACAGAGTAGCTAGACGGCTTGGCCAATAGACTTCGCGTTTTTGATAGTGATGGTTGGATTCGGATTGGCTGGGGGGACAGGCAAGCCCCGCTCTTTGAGCAGCGCGACATGTTCGTCCATGCCCAATTTCGCGTGGAACAGGCAGTCCTCGATGGAATGTCCTGTACCAGTGAACCCTTCGAGGTCTGGCGAATAGAACCCGAAGAACGTCGGATCTTCCGTCGCCTCGATCACAAGCGAATATTTGAGATCAATCACGCGACGCCTCCTTACGTACCAAGCCGGCAGCTTTCAACATGGCCTGGCAGGTCCCGCTCGGAACTTCCTTAGCTCCATGATAATCGATCCGAATCAATCGGTCCAGCCCCGGCTTCGAATAGTAGCGAATCGACCCCTTCTCCTTGACGAGCGTAAATCCGTTTCGCTCCAGCAATCTGACCAACTCGCTGAACTTCACGCATAGGCCCCGTCTCCCTTATAGACACCTCAAAGCCAAAAAGGTGACTGGCCTAGCTTTTCTATCTCTTTATCTCTCCGATTTCTCGAAAGGTCGAAAGAACGAGCTGACTATGGCTCCAAACAGCACGTACAAAATCATATTGAGTCCAATCGAGATCGTCATGGAAATAATGAGTGAACTGATCAGAGGATCATCAAACGCGTCAACAGCTGCATAGATAACTACGCTTGGCCAGAGGGCTATCATCAAATATGGCCATTCGAAAACCCCGCCTTGCAGCCTCGTAACGATCATAAGAGCCACTGGAACAAAAAGACCAGCCAAAGCCCAGTACCGAGCAAAAGGTGTCAAAAAGAAGCGGAGGAAAGGGACCTTCTGCTTTTCACTCGCA
>DASQRT010000051.1:0-2115 GCA_035642795.1 Nitrospirales bacterium | reverse complement strand
CTGCCAACGAACTTTTCGGCGTTGATGCGCATCGTTTTGTGCTGAGCCTCACAATCCGCCTTACCGTAGAGGAAATATGCGGTGTCCTGCTGGGTGTCGTCCAGTACGACTTCGAAGCCGGCCGTCCATTCCCAGTCGCCTTTCATGTTCTTCAATGGAACCTTGCCCACTGCCGCCTGCTCGCAAGCGCGTTTCCATTCGGAGATCATGCAGAGCCGCCGACCGGTCATCGCGCAATGCAACTCGGCGAGCCGGAAATCCCCTTTGAACGACCGGTCGATTTCGATGCAGAACCCGCCCATCTCCCCGCTCAACGGCAGCATGCCCTTCGGACAAGTCGAGGGCGCCGTGGTGGGGATGGGTCCGGACCCCTCGTCGGCGCCGTAGCCCATGCCCGGATGCGTGATGACATCCTTGACCGGCGGACTGCCTCCTCCACCGATCTGCACGTCGGTGACCGTGAATTTGGCCGTCGTCAAACCGATTGGCGTCATGACCTCGATGGTGACCTCACCCAGTGGCTGGCTCAAAGGCACCGTGATAGGCACGTCCAATCGCTTGGGCTTGCCTGCATAGGCACCGACTTCGATCGCCGGCGTGCTGAGCTTCACCTTTGCCCCGACCAGGTTCTTGCCTTCCAGCTTCAGAACGGTGTAGGTGCCGGCTGCGACCGTATTGGGCGTGATCTCGGTGATCTGGGGCTGCATCTGCTCGCGGGTGCCCCGGGTCACTGAGAGCGTCACGTCCGTGCCGGGGCTGTTCTCGAACATCGAGACGATGCCGTTCTCGTCGATCGTGTAGAGCACTTCGCCGGCTTCATCTTTAAAAACCTGTTTGTCGGCGGCAGGAGCAGGAGACGCAGTGAGGAAGACGGCGACGAGAAAGAAGGCCCACCATTTCAACCGAGACCTCATGGCATGATTCTCCTACTTGCAGCATCGGCCTGGAAAAGGACCCGACCGCCATGCAGGGTAAAGGTACTGGGACTGGCAGTCGTTCTTGCCCAGGAGAACCGACTTCAGCTCGTCAGAAAGATCCCGATCCCCGGTCTGCACCTGCACATCATACTTGGCATACGAGCCCGTCCACTCCCACTCCCCGATTATGTTCTTCAAGCCGAGGCCGTTGGATTTCGCCTGCTCGCACGCGTGTTGCCATTCGACGGCCTGGCAGAGCCGCTTGCCGGCCATGGCGCAGGCCCGCTCCGCCTTCCGGACGTCCCCGCTGTAGGACCGGTCGATCTCGATGCAGAACCCCCCGGTTTCCGAGGCCACGCCCAGCATTCCTGCCGGACAAGTGGTCGGTGCTGCCGTGGAGATGGTTTGTTGCTTGCCAGCGCCCTCCCGCCGCGTCGGCGTGCCGCTACCGATCTTCAACTCAGTCACCTTAAAGGTTCCCCGCGTCTTGCCGATAGGAGTGGACAATTCCAGCACCACTTCCCCAGGGGGAACGTTCGCTGCGACCCGAATGGGAAGATCCACCGATTGGGGCTTCGTCAAATAGGTACTCACATCAATCCCTGGCAAGCTGAACTTCATGGTCGCGCCGATCAGGTTCTTGCCTTGGATCTTCAACGTCGTGGACGTACCGGCTGAAACCTCCTGGGGGGTGATCTCGGTGATGCGGGGTTGCATCTCTTCCCGCGTCCCGCGGGTCACAGAAAGGGTAATATCCGTGCCGGGCCGGCTTTCGAACATCGAGACAATCCCATCGTCGTCAATCGTGTAGATGACCACCCCGGCCTCATCGGTGAAGCGCTGGATGGCGGCCACGGCCGGCGAAGCCCCGACCGTGAAGATGGAGACAAGCAGAAATATGGTCTTCTGAAGTTTCAAATTATGGCGCATAGCGACTCCTGGTAGTTGGAAATTTGACTCCGCCTTGTGCCATAAATCATAACCATCCCCAATCCGCTTGCGCAACTAAAAGCCGCCGCGTTGACTCGGCAAAAGACAAGGGGCGAGGCCCCCTCGTGAGAACCTCGCCCCCCGCCGACCCGATGGCCTGTAGCCGTTAGGTTACAGCCATTGCGCGCGCTCCGCCGGGCGGATGTAGATCGGCTCCTCCACCTGGATCCGCACCACCTCCTTGCCCGACTTGTTGAACGCCAGCACC
>DASQRT010000050.1:0-2617 GCA_035642795.1 Nitrospirales bacterium | reverse complement strand
TCCTTGCTGATGCCCAGTTCGCCCAGCTTCTTCTCTAGGCGGCCGATGTCGGGATCCAGCAGGCCCTTGATCGCCGAGTTCGGATCGCTGAAGTCGTGCCACGTTGCCACCACCGCACGCGGGATGTGCCCGCTCGCCATGAACGCCAGCTTGGACCGAACATCGACGACCACGACGTCGTCCCGGTCGAGCATGGCATCGAGCTCTTCTGTCGTCACCAGCATCGAATGCATAGGACCCTTAACCTTTCTGGCTGCAGGAAGTCGCGCCGGCGCGCGGGCTTCCCAACGGGATGAATTCCACTGACAACGGTCCCGACAAGGGCACCTCCCGCTCGAAGATCGCGAAGGAGTACGGATGGTCTCCCTGAAGCCCGTAGCGCTCTTTCAAGGTATGGTACGCCTTGTCGGTCAAGATATGATACCGGACCCGGACCTGCAATTTCAGCCCTGCGATTTCGTCGGACGATTCGGGCATCCTGTACGTAAAACGGTAGTCCCGACTGGCCAGCGGGGGCAGCCGGTTGTCGTACAGCTCCACGATCACGGGCTGCCAGAGGATCCAGCGACCCATCGAATCGACTTGATCTTTGACCACACGGCCGGTCCCATCCACCACACGGAACCCCACGGTGAAGTACCGGTCGGGATCGCCGGTGGGCAGCTTGTGCCCGGCCCCTGCGTTGATCAGCGTCAGCGTGTAGGTCGCCGGCTGGCCTGGACGCGGTTGCGGCGGATCCGCCGCGAGCTGCACGGCCAGCGCGCTCTTGATCTGCTCGGGATCGTGACCGCCCCGCCATAAGTGTTGCCGCCCACGCCGGATCGGCCCGCCCTCGGCCATCGGCCGCTCGATCTCGGGCATGTGGCAGCTTTGGCAGATCAGCCCGCGCTCCCGCGCGAAGTACGTCCCCTCGTATTCCGGGAAAGTCCCGCAGGGTCCCACGTTGTAGAACTGAAAGGGGCCCTTGGGGACCTGATGGCAGCGGTAGCAGATCTCGGTGGTGCGGAACTTGGTATCGAACTGCGTCGGATGCGGGGCCACCGAGTCGTCGAACGGGCCCAGGATGACGCCGTCGCGCACGTGGCAGCCGGCGCAGGTGATGCCTTCCTGCTGGAGCGCCTGATCGTAGTCCGGATTCGGCGCCTTGACGGCCCTCTCCACTCGGTTGCGGGGAACCTCGGTGATCAATTCCGGCTGCTGGTTGGCCAGCGGAGTGTGGCAGTTCAAGCAGATCCACACCTCGCCGTCCTTCCTCCAGTAGGCGCGGAAGAAGGGATCGGTGAAGGCCTGGGCATGATAGGAGGTCTTCCACTCTTCGTAGATCTCACGATGGCACTTGCCGCAGTCCTGGGCTTTCAGGCTGGGGATGCCGGCAGGCACCTTCTGCAAAGGGATGGCCTGGGCGAAATCCTGTCGCAGGCCAAAAATAACTTTGGGTCTGAGTTCGTTATAGAAAAAATAGACCCCGCCCGCGAGGAGCAGGAGGATTCCCAGCGAGGTCCATTCGCACACACGGCAGAAGGTACGCCACCATCCCCGCTTCTGTGGCGCCTCACGGTTCACGCCTCCTGCAACACGCGAAGGTGCCCTTCTACGGAGGCGGCCAGTGCCGCGAGGTTGTAGCCGCCTTCGAGGCAGGACAGCACCCGCCCCTTCGCGTGCTCGGCCGCGATCTCCTTGACCACCCGTGTCAACGCCTCGTAGCCCTCTGCCGTGAGGTTCATCCCGGCCAGCGGATCGTCTCGGTGCGCGTCAAAGCCAGCAGAGATGATGATGGCGTCCGGACGGTACGCCTCGAGCGTCGACCGCAAAATTCGGTTGAACACGTCGAGGTATTCTTTATCGCCCATTCCGGCCGTGAGCGGCACGTTGAGCGTATAGCCTTCGCCCTTCCCCTCGCCGCATTCGTCGGCCCCGCCCGTGCCGGGATACCAGGGGTACTGGTGCGTGCTGAAAAAGAACACCGTCGGGTCGTCGTAGAAGGCGTGCTGGGTCCCGTTGCCGTGGTGGACGTCCCAGTCCACGATCGCGATGCGCTCCAGCCCGTACCGCTTCTGGAAGTAGCGCGCCGCGATCGCCACGTTATTGAAGAGACAGAACCCCATGGCGTGGCCGGACTCAGCGTGGTGGCCGGGGGGACGCACGGCGCAGAACGCGTTGTCCACGCGCTTCTCCATGATGGCGTCTACCGCCGATAGGGCCCCGCCCGCCGCCAGATAAGCCGCCCCCAGCGAGCCGGGCGACATCGAGGTGTCGGGGTCCAGCGAGACGTGACCGGACTGCGGCGCCCGCTGCCGCAGCCCCTTCACATAGGTATTCTCATGGACTTGGGTGATCCAGTCGTCGGTCGCCGGCTTCGGATCAATCCGGATGAGACTCGGCAGGAGGCCGGTTTCTTCGAGGCGGCCGACGATCGCGCGCAGCCGTTCGGGAGATTCCGGATGGGTGTGTCCCATGTCGTGTTCCAGATAGTCGGGGTGATAGACAAGGCCGGTGCGCGCCATGAGGCGAATCTAACACAGGGGTTCTCACATAGACAAGGCGCGGACCTCGTGTTAGATTGACGCTGGCCATGGCCAACCCGCGCATCGAGCAGCTGAAGAAATTGGTCCAGATG
>DASQRT010000049.1:0-2863 GCA_035642795.1 Nitrospirales bacterium | reverse complement strand
GACCCGCTTGCGGGCACTGCACGCCAGATCGGATTCCCTGAAACTTTTTGACGAGCTCAGCGGGAACAGCACCCGGCGGGGCGGAAGTGCGTCGTTGGTGCCGAGGGACAGAATTGAACTGTCGACACCAGCCTTTTCAGGGCTGTGCTCTGCCAACTGAGCTACCTCGGCACCTCGCGAGGCTCACTCTTGTACCAAGTTCGTCCCCCGAAATCAAGGCGATCGCTTGCGCTTCTGAGCCGCTTACCGTAGATTCCGCTTTGTGAGCGATTTCTCGTTCGTTCCTCATCCGCTTCTCAAAAATCCGCATCTGATGACGCTGTACCCACGCTTCATGCCTCGCTCAGGATTGCTGCGGGATGTGCCCACCGAGGCCCGCCTATTCGTGGTCGCCGCCGAAACCAGGATTTTGGGATTCTGCCATTGGCAGCCCGACTACCGCGCACGACCGACTCTGGTGCTGATCCACGGTCTGGAAGGGTGCAGCGAGTCTCACTACATGCGTGGGATCGCAGCCAAGGCCTGGCGGGCGGGGCTCAACGTAGTCCGGCTGAATCAGCGCAACTGCGGTGGGACGGAGCACTTGGCGCCCACGCTCTACAATAACGGGATGAGCGGAGATGTCCGCGCGATCCTAAACGAGCTAGCGACGAAAGATGGCCTGGAGGCGATTTGGCTCGGCGGGTACTCCATGGGTGGCAACCTCGTGCTTCGAGCAGCAGGGGAGTTGGGCAGCGCCCAGCCGGCCTTCAAGGGCGTCGTCGCGGTCTGCCCCAACATCGACCCGGCGACGTGCACGGCCGCCCTCATCCGGCCGCGGAACTGGCTCTACAACCGCCACTTCGTCCAAAGCCTCAAGGCACGGCTGCAGCGAAAGTCAGCCCTGTTCCCGGGCAAATACGACCTGTCCTATTTGAGCTCCATCCGTACGCTTCTGGACTTCGATGAGGCATACACCGCGCCGGACGGCGGCTACCGGAGCGCCGCTGACTATTACGAACAGACCGGCGCCCGACACGTGCTCGGCAACATCGCCGTGCCTACGCTCATCATCACCGCGCAAGACGACATCTTCATTCCCTATTGGATCTTTGACGCGTCGTCATTGCGGAAGAACCCGCACATCAGGCTCGTGGCACCCACGCATGGTGGGCACTGCGGGTTTATCCAGCGGCGCGTGCCGGGCGAAGATCGGTACTGGGCCGAGAACCGACTATCGGACTTTGTGAGCGAAGCTACATCCGTTCTTCGTCCAGCTCGATGATGTCCACCCACGTAGTGGCGCAAGGGAGCTGCTCGACGGACACTCCGCGTTTGGCTGCGATTTCGGCAAGCCGCGTCGTGAAACGCTGACGCGCGGCTTCATCCTTGGGACCGCCGTTCAGGATCCGCTCATCCCATTGGCGAATATCCTCGTCTGTGAGAGGACGGGCGTGCGCTTTGACCCAGGCAAGGATCTCCGCATCGGTCCCGCCTCGCAGCACGCGCTTTTTGAAGTCTTCCCCTTTGATCTTGAGAAAGTCGAGCAGGTACTTGTCAAACCCGACCGTGATGTAATTGTAGTCCTGGATCAGGCCAGCATGGCGCATGCGACTCTTGTCAATGAAGCGCGCCAAGTGCGCCATCCCGCCCAATAAGACTTTCGGACTTCGCGGATATTTCTGCGTGACCATGTCTTCTCTATTGGAAAAGTTGATTCTCTTGCGGGTGACGCCGAGCGGGCCCCTGGCGGAGCGGAATGGCCTACAGCCGAGTCTACGGGGCTTCGACGGCGAAAGGCTATGAGCACGTCAGGGTGGCTCGGCGACAGGACCCGCTCATAGCTCCTTTTGATTGGCGATCATATGCACATCCACCAGATGTTCCTCCCGGTCAATCGAGTAGAAGATCCGCCACTCGCCCACGGCGTACTTGGATAACCCGGGCAGGTCCGGCGAGACCGGCTCGTGGTGGAGATTCTCGACGTTGGAGGTCAGCCACTTGGTTTTATCCAGCAACCGCTGGGCCATGACCTTTTCGATCCCAGCAAGGTCCTTCACCACCTCAGGCCGGTAGGCGATGCGATACCATGCCATGCTACCACCGTAACCCGAGCTTCTCGGTCACTTCCTCACCAGTGATCCGCTCGGATGAAGCCAGGGACTGTTTGAGCCGTGCCCGGATCGCCGCGCCCATCTCCATGCCTATGTCGGGATCGCCCAGGAGCTCCCTCAGCCGATCGTCCACGATCCCCTTGACCAGTTCCTTAAGCTCCTCCAACGTGAGGTCCGAGAGCTTCATGATGCATGTCCCCGCAATCTGGTTTACAATGAATTCCGGTTACACGCGTGCAAGCCGTTCATCGACAGAGCATACGGAGGATGCCATGGCAAAAGCAATCTGGAATGGAACCGTGCTCGCCGAAAGCAATGCCTGCATTATCGTCGAAGGCAATCACTATTTTCCGCCGGATTCCATCAAACGTGAGCATTTCAAGCCCAGCGCCGCGCACACGACCTGTCCATGGAAAGGCGAGGCCAGCTACTATGACGTGGCAGTGAATGGGGCGGTCAATAAGGACGCTGCTTGGTACTACCCCGCGCCCAAGGACGCGGCCAAGAACATCACCGGCTACGTCGCCTTCTGGAAGGGCGTCAAAGTGGAGGCCTAGCACAGGGCATGAAGCGGCTTACAGGTCGGCTGAGGTCTCGGGCCACACGAGCCGGATGGGTGCTGGCTTCTCGCGCGAGCCCTCGAAGTAGGCTTTCACGTCTGTCGTAAACACCGTCACATCTACACCCATGTTGACCCCGGAGAACTTCTGCAGACGCTCCAGCGCCGCGTGCGAAAGGATCTCGGCCGGTTGTGGCGAATCCGCCAACCG
>DASQRT010000048.1:0-3118 GCA_035642795.1 Nitrospirales bacterium | reverse complement strand
CGTCCAGCACCTCGCGAACTTTGAGCGCCATGGCCTCGGGGGTGAAGGGTTTCTGCAGAAACGCCATGTTCGCAGCCAGGACCCCGTGACGAACGACGGCATCGTCCGTGTAACCCGACATGTACAGCACCCTCGTCTCCGGGTGCTCAGACGTCAGTCGCTCGGCGATCTCGCGCCCGCTCATCTGGGGCATCACGACATCGGTGATCAGAAGGTGGATCGGTCCTGGATGCTGGATACTCAGGACCTGGGCTTCGATCCCGTGGCGCGCCTCCAGGACGGTATAACCCAGATGCTGAAGCATGTCCCGCACGAGCCACCGCACCTCCGGTTCGTCCTCCACTAGCAGCACGGTCTCCGTTCCCTGTGGCAGTGCGGACCAGTGAGTGGCCGGTGGGACCGAATCCGCAGCGGCAACGACTCTGGGCAGGTAGATCTTGAACGTCGCGCCCTGCCCGCGTTCACTGTAGACCCAGATGTAGCCGCCGCTCTGCTTCACGATCCCGTATACCGTGGAGAGGCCCAACCCAGTGCCCTTGCCCTGTTCCTTGGTGGTGAAGAAGGGCTCGAAAATCCTGGATTGAGTAGCCGCATCCATCCCGCAGCCGGTGTCGCTCACGGCCAGGCGCACGTACGAGCCGGGTTGTGTGGGGACATGCCGGCGGGCATACGCCTCGTCGAGCACGACATTGTCGGTCTCGAGCAGGAGTTTCCCCCCCTGGGGCATCGCATCGTGAGCGTTGATGGCCAAGTTCATGATGACCTGCTCGATCTGTCCTGGATCGGCTCTCACCTGTCCCAGTCCGGGCTTCAGCACGGTGACGAGCTCGATGTTCTCGCCGATTAACCGTTGGAGCATCGGCTCCAGATTGGTCACCACGGCGTTCAGGTCCAAGACCTTCGGTTGCAGCATCTGCCGCCGGCTGAAGGCGAGCAGTTGCCGGGTCAGGGAATGGGCCCGGTCCCCGGCCTTCTTGATCTGCTCGAGTTCGCGCCGCATAGGGTCCTCAGGGCAGATCCGACTGAGCAGCATGTCGCTGTATCCCGTGATGATCGTCACGAGGTTGTTGAAGTCGTGGGCGACGCCTCCGGCTAGCTTGCCGATCGCCTCCATCTTCTGCGCTTGGCGGAGCTGTTGCTCGAGCTGTCTGCGCTCCGTGATGTCTACCGCCATGCCGCCGAGGAAGCGCCGTCCAGTATAGTCCTTCACGGGAAACTTGAAGACCAGCCAGTGATGCAGGGCACCGTCTGGATCCGGGACCGTTTCGAAAATTTCGGCCGGCCTGTCCTCGGCCAGTATCGCCAGATCGTTGTCGCGCAATTGGCGTGCCGTCTCCTCTGGCCAGAGATCGAAATCCGTCTTCCCCAACCACTGGACGCGCGTCAGCTTGAAGATGCGTTCGAACAGTTGGTTGACGTAGACGAAACGCCCATCCTCGTTTTTTATGAACGCCACGGCTGGGCTGTTGTCCATGAAGGCATGAAAGCGGTCTTCGCTTTCCCGCAGCGCCTGCCGCTGTTGGGTCCGTTCCAGTACTGTCTTCACCGCCACTGACAGGCGGCCCCAAATTTTGCAGTGCTGGGGCGCTTTGATGACGTAGTCGTCGAGTCCGGCCTTCATGGCCTCCACGGCGATCTCCTCATTGCCGGTCCCTGTGACCATGATTACCGGACAGTCGGGGTAACGGCCTTTGATGGTGTGTAGGACGGCCAGGCCGTTTGTCCAAGGGAGATGGTAGTCCGTCAAGACGAGGTCGTAGGCCCCGTCTTTTTCCAGGGCGTGGGCGAAATCGGTCGCGCTGAGGATCGGGGTCACCTGGAGGTCGGGATACTCGCGTTGCAGTTCGTGCTGGATCAAGGTGCGGTCGTCCGGATTGTCTTCGACGATCAAGATTCGGAGCGGGCGGCTCATGGCACCTCTATCCGGCTTCCCGATGCAGTTATGAGAGAATCTTTTCCGATTTCCGAACGGAGCGGTTGATGCGCCTTGAAGATGATGCAGATTTCGTGCCCGAAGCATGCCGGCCTGGCGTTTGGCCTGCAGGTTATGGCTTTGGGCCGCGTTGTGGTGATGGCCAATGAACTACACAATTCTAAGGGTTTGATACGGGACGGTTGGGAAAGGCAGTGCCAGGGAGGTTTTCTGGATTTTGCAGGGACACGAGGTCCAATTCTGTACACCGTCGATTTTTGACTTAGGGGCGGCTGTGCCATAAGATGCGATCGTGGCGGGAAGAGTTATGGAGAAAGAAGTGGTGCGCCCGGCAGGACTTGAACCTGCGACCTGCGGGTTCGAAGGCCTATTAAGTAGTATTCTGTAACTCCCTGATCTTGCGTTTGGTTTCCCGCTTCTTTTGTAGTTTTAAGGCCTTTCGAGCATTCTAACTGTTCACGTCTGTTCTATCTAGTGCAGTCATTTTGACTTGGTTTTAGCACAAAATTAGCACACCAAGAAGGGATGCCCGCAGCATTTCTCAGAGTCGAAGACCTCCAGATTAAGAGTCTCCAGAGCCCCCTACCATCCTTATTGATGGTCCGCTCTAACACAGGACCTGGATCGGTTAAATGGGAGTGGGTCACCCGTTGGACTTGGGTCACTGACAGTCAGCCTATGCTACCATCTTCACCAGCTCACTCGCCGGCCTTCAACCTCGCACTGGCAGGTTTCGGCTTAGACCGCGTGGAGATTTTCTGCATCGCGGCCTTGAGCTCGGCCAATTCCTGGGTGTGCCGCTCGATGGCCTGCTCAAGCGACTGGAGGCGCGACTGGTCGTGACCGGCCTCGCCGACTTGCTGGCGCAGGCGTCCCAGCTCGACCAATTGCCCCTGCAGTTCGCGGCTGATCGCAGCCAGACGGTCGCGCTCCTCCCGCGTACGTACCAGCTCCTCGCGCTGCGCATCCACCCCCCGCTGCGCCTCCTGCGCGCGGCGTTGGGCCTCCCGCAGCTCTCCTTCCAGACGAGCCTGCGCGGCGCGGGCGACGCCCAGCTCCCGCTGAAGTCCCTGCATCTCTGTGCGCAGGTCCATGATGGTGCGTTGGGCTTGCAAGGACTCCGCCTTGAGCGCGGTCTGCATCATTTGGAAGTCACGGACTGAAGGGCCGGCACAGCCGGCGACC
>DASQRT010000047.1:0-2826 GCA_035642795.1 Nitrospirales bacterium | reverse complement strand
TTCCTACCTCCAAGAGTCGGACGTTATTCGTTAAACGTTAAACGTCGGATTCTTTCCCTTCAACGAATAACGTATAACGATTAACGTTTAACGATCCTTGTCGTCTTCGTGCGAGGCCCAGCCGGCCACTTTGAAGTTGATCGTACACACGAAGTTCTCGCCCAGGTAGAAATTGAGCTTGATTTTTTTCTTTCCGTAGTGCTTCGCCAGGAACTCCTCCGGGTTCTCGATCAGTTCCTGGTACGTACCCGGCTCGTACTCCCCCAACTCGATGAAGCTGACGATCATCCCAGTCTTGATCTCCTGCAGGACCTTGAGCCGACACTGGGGAAAGATTTCCCAGAACTTGGCCTTGATCTCGTCGGCCGTGGGCTCCGGACGTTCCTCCCCCGGCCTGACGTCTTTCGCAAATTTCGCCTGCCGCCGAACATAGGGATAGGCATGGCCCGTAAAGAGCTTGTAGACCCACTTGGGGACCGCCCGCTCGCCGGTATTCGGATCCATCAGGTCGTCAACGCCTTATAGATCCGCGGCAGGCGCTCGGGGAGGCTCTCGACCCGATCGATGATGAGGTAGCAGACATCGCCGTACATCCGCTCCAGGTACCCACGGGCTTCCCGATCCACCGTGATGCAGAACGGATGCACGCCCAGGGCCTTTGCCTCCCGCAGCGCAGACTTGGTGTCTTCCAAGGCGTACTCCTCCTGGTAGGCGTCGTCCAGCGGGCGGCCATCGCTCAGCATCACAAGGAGCTTGACCTTGGCGGCCCGCTCCGACAGTCGACGCAGCGCGTGACGGATCGCCGCGCCGTCCCGGTTCTGCACCAGCGGCCGGACCGCGTCAATGCGCCGCCAGACCTGCGGCCCGTACCGCTCGTCGAAGTCCTTCAGCACCAGAACCTGCACGTCATGGCGGGACTGCCCGGAATACCCGTACACCGCGTACTGATCGCCGATCGCCTCCAGCGCCTCGCACAACAGCACCAAGCCTTCCTTTTCGACGTCGATGATACGCGCGCCGCCCGGCCTGATCTGCTGGCCGGTGGAGCCGCTCAGGTCCACGAGAAACGCCGCGGCCACGTCCCGGTCCCGCCGGTCCCGGCGGATGTACACGAACTCCGACGCGCTGACGTGCGCCTTCCGCTCGACCAGCGCCTCCACCGCTGCTTCGATATCCACTTCCTCGCCGTCCGCTTGGCGGCGCATCCGCCTCAGCGCCGGCGGACGGATCCCCTCGAAGTAGCGGCGGATCAGGCTCACCACGCCCCCGTACCGGCTCCGGACCAGCCCGATGAAGTCCTCCGTGCCTTCGGGAGCCGCCTGCTCGACGACCCGGCACCAGCGAGTCCGATAGTCCTGTATCCGGCCATCCCATTCGTCATAGAGGAACGCGCGCAAGCCCGGCAGAACAGGCGAAGCAACGCCAGCTTCCTCCTCCGATATCACACGCGCCTCGTCCGCCAGCGACGCGGACGGCCGTCCTTCCGCCGGCGATGGGACCGATGCCGCTTTACGTAGCACGCGAGGCCCCTGCTGGGACCTTGATCCTCCCGACAGGGATGGTTCGCCGTGGGAGCCTTCCAGAGCAGGCGCGCTCGGCTCAGCCGCTTGGTCGCCTACACTTCCTTCAGGCTCCCGCACACGCGCGGCATCCATGACACCGCGATGGGTGAAGGGGGTCACGGGACGATAGGCTCCGCCTTGCTCCTCGCCAGCGTGCGGCTGGAGTGGCTGGTTCGAATCCTCGGGAGCCCCGTCAGGAGGCGTCGGCAGCTCTTTCGCGGTGAGCTCTTCGATCAGCACATAGGCGCGATGGACCGCCCGGACGACGTCCTCGGCCGTCGCCTGCGGGGTAGCGACCGCCTGCAGCAGCGCCCAGGCCCGAGCCACCATGTCCGCCAGCGCGTCGGGGACACGGACCTCCTCGGGATCGCTGGCCGACATCTGCAGCAACAATTCGACGACCATCTCGCGGACCGACATGCCGTGGGTCAGGGATCGTCGGGCGACCTCCTCCCGCGCCACGGCGTCCATATCGCGCCGTAGACCTGGATACTCCGCCTTGAGACAGGCTTCGATGCGCGCGTCCTCCGCCATCATCCAGAGATCGCGGATCAACAGCGGGTGTGGATACCATTGGAAGAGCTCTTCAAGAGAAGTCGGCGGCGAAGCGGAGGCGCGACCATAACGGAGCCCGGTCTGGGCAGCCAGGTCGGTCAGACGACTGAGTTGCAGGTCGTATGTGCCGTATTCCAGGTGGCCGGCCTCGTGCGCGGTCAGCACCTTGTACATGCGTAGATTGTCCTCTTTGGTCGGATAGCGCCGCATCCGCGCGGGCAAGGCGATCGTGCTCCCATCGCCTCCACCCTCCCCCAACGGGCGGATCGTGACTGGGCGCCCGCTCAGTCCTTCCGCGAAGAGCTTGAGCATGCGGGCCACGCTACGCAACGCCACGCCGCTGGCAGCTTCTTCGATCGCTTCCAGCGCCTTACGGGTCTCGACCGCGAAGTAGGCGCGCGCCGCGTCGGGATTGTACGCCAGCACCTCCATCCCGCCGCGGTACCACTTGTCGAACCGGTCCGCCAGCGCAGGCGCGTCTGGATCCGCCAGGTCGATCACCTCCGGCGCGCGGCGGAGGTAGGCTAGGGCCGCCGCCACGTCCCGCTCCGCAATCAGGGTTCCATACTGGAGCACGCGCTCCTGCCACTGTGGGTCGCGGATACGGCGCAGCCATCCGGGGGCTTCGCCCAGGAACTCGACGGCCTGTTCGGGCGAGTGGTCTGCCAGCACACCGCCGAGCGCCAGCACCCGCCGGCGCACCGCTGGC
>DASQRT010000046.1:0-10672 GCA_035642795.1 Nitrospirales bacterium | reverse complement strand
ACCGTTGTGATCGGAAACGGTTGCAACGCGGCCTCAGGTAAGCGGCTTGCGATATAAGCCGCGGTCGCCTGGCCGCCGGCCGTCCCGGATTGTCGCCCGTTGAAATTAGAAAGCTCCTGTACGGTTTGCATGAGTTGAGTGGGGGAGATGTGAGCGGCCAGTTTGGCGAATTCGTCGGGTTCGGCCGAGTGTCCCGGTGAGGTGATGCAAGACAAGATGGTGACCGACAAGACTCCCAGGGCGCGCATGGCGCGGGGATTATAGCACGGAGCTTGCAAGAGCCTTGTCCGAGCACATTTCGACCAATCTTTCCTCTTGCTTTCTATCCCGTCTTTCTGTAGAGTCAGCCGCGTTTGGCCGCCTCCAGAGGGCCTCAGAAGAAGGTACCGCTAGCACAAACACTTCAAAAAGTATCGTACGGTTCATTTTAATTAACGCGTGAGGGGTTAGGCGTGGAGCATGTTGCAGGAAGCGGTGAACACACGCGCGTCTCATATGATTACCTTTCCTTATCGTTGTTCGGGCTGGTCCTGGCCGGTGCAGTGGTCGCCGTGCCGGTGTTCGGGTATTACGTCGGCTATACCTGGATAGACTGGGCGCTCCTAGTTGTCCTGTATTTCGCATCGGGGCTGGGGATTACCGTTGGGTATCACCGGTTAATCGCCCATCGGAGCTTCGAGTGTCGGCCGTGGGTCAAGGTGGCGTTGTTGATCGCGGGGGGCTGGGCGCTGGAGAATTCGGCTTACAAGTGGGCGGCCGACCATGTCCGGCACCATGCGCGGTGTGATCGGGGGGAAGACCCGTACAACGCCAAGCTCGGCTTCTGGCACAGTCATTTGTTGTGGATCTTCTACAAGGCCCCGCTCGAGCTTCGCGAAAAATACGAAGCGCAGTTTCGGAAGGATCCCATCGTGATGTGGCAGCATCGCCACTATGCGCTTGTCGTGCTGTCCGGACTGGTGCTGCCGTTCGCGGTGGGGGCGACGTACGGCGGGTGGAAGAGCGGGCTTGGGTGCTTCCTGCTGGCCGGCGTCGCCAGGGTATTCCTGGTCCTCAATTCGACCTTCTGCATCAATTCCATCTGCCATCTCTGGGGCGAGCAGCCCCATACGAAGGCGGACTCGAGCCGGGACAATTGGCTGGTGTCGCTCGTCACGTTCGGCGAGGGCTACCACAACTACCATCATGCGCATCAGCGGGATTACCGCAACGGTCCCTGGTGGTACAATTTCGACCCCTCCAAGTGGTTCATCTTCGGGCTGTCGGTGACGGGGCTGGCATGGAATCTCTATCGGATACAGCCGGAGCGTATCCGGTAGCAGGCGTAGTCATCATGGGATGAGCGGAATGTGACATTCACCCCTGGAGATCCCGTTGGGATCGGGGAAGGCGTTCAACAAGTTGACGAACCGCGCGGCGGTTCAACAGTGGAAAGGAGTCGGGTATGGCAAAAGCGATGACGAAGTCTCAGGTAACCGAGCACCTGTCCGGCAAGGCTGGAATCACCAAAAAGGCGGCGGGTCAGTTTTTAGACGAGTTGGCCGGCCTCGCCTATAAGGAGGCCAAGAACACCTTCACCTTGCCTGGGGTCGGCAAACTGGTGCTGGTGAACCGGAAGGCCCGGATGGGCCGTAACCCGCAGACCGGAGAACCGATCAAGATTCCGGCCAAGCGAGTGGTAAAGTTTCGGGTCGCGAAGGCCTGCAAGGACGCTGTCTTGGGGAAGAAATAACGACAGGAGTACTCACGGAGTCTTTCCGAAAAGGGCCGCCCGATGTGCATCGGGCGGCCCTTCTTTTTTCAAGGCTGGAACGCTTATAGCAACGTTTTGATGTTCACGGGAGGGCGGGCGAGAACGGCCCGGTCCCCTTTCTCGATGATCGGGCGCTGGATCAACTCCGGATAGATCACCATCAGTTTGATCAGCTCCTCATCGCTCACGTCTTTCCTGTCCAACTCCAGCTTCTGATAGCGCTCTTCGTTGGTGCGGAGCAGGTCGCGCGGGGAGACGCCGAGCTTCTTGATCAATCGACGTAAGGTCGTCGACGACATGGGGGTCGCGATATAGTCGATGGTCTCAAACTTGGCTTTGGCTTCACGTAGGATGGCCAGCACTTGGCGGCAGGTGGAGCAACTCGGCTTCTGATAGACTGTCATCTTCTCCATGAATGGAGTCTCCCGTCTGGCGGATTCTGTCGCTAGGTGTAGCAATGGAGAAGACAGGTTGTCAAGCAACCGGTGAAACCTCGAGCGGGTAAGGTGTCGGGAAGCATCGGCATCGGACTGGTGGGGCTGGGCCGCCACGGGAGCCGGTATGCGCGGCACCTGTTGGAGGGAATCCCCGGGTGCCACTTGGCGGCCGTCTCCAGGCGGGATGTGGGCGCTGGGCGCGCCTTCGCCGAGCGGCACGGACTCCACTTCGTACCGGACTGGCGCGAGCTGGTGACGTGCGAGGAAGTAGAGGCAGTGGTGGTCGTCACGCCCCCGGCGTTGAACCGGGAAATCTGCCTGACGGCCGTGCGAGCCGGCAAGCCGCTGCTGATCGAAAAGCCGCTGGCGTTAACGGTCGCCGACGCTCGGGAGATGGTGCGAGCTGCGCGTGAGGCCGGCGTCACGCTCATGACGGCCCAGACACTCCGCTTCACGCCCGTTCTGGCACGCCTGCGGGATCGTCTGGGGGACGTCGGCCCGCTGGAGTACCTTGTCCTGGCGATGCGGGCCGAACGACCGCCGCACCGCTGGCTTGACGATCCGAGTCAGGCGGGCGGAGGTGTCCTGCTGGAGATCGGGATTCACCTGTTGGATCTCATCCGTTTTCTGACGGGCGCCGAGGCAGTGGAAGCGTTCGCCGACGTGACGCAGCGTCATACCGATCGGGTCGAAGACCTCGCGCTAGCCCGGTTCCGTTTGTCCAACGGAGTCTCCTGTTATGTGGAAGTCTCGCGGGTGTCAGGAGGGCGCGTCTGCCGCGTGGAAGCGGTCGGAGGGGCCGGTCAACTACTCGCGGATGTCGATCGGAGCCTGCTGACCCGGATCGAGGGACGCGCGATCACGGAAACGGAGATAGTACCTGATCGACCGACCGTCGTCACGGTCCTTGAGGCGTTTGCCAAGAGCCTCTCAACCGGAGCCCCCGTACCAGTGTCCGGAGAAGACGGCCTCTGCGCGGTGGCGATGGCTGATGCCTGCTACCGCGCCGCACGCGAGGGACGGCCGGTGCCGGTGGTAATCCCACCCTGGCCGGCTTGACCCTCTCGGAAAGCGGGTGGTATAGATACCGCGCGGATTCGTCTCGCAACCTCAACGCAAGGGGTAGCAGGGTGGGCACTGAAGAAGGACCGTTTTCGCAGGCGAGCAATTTTTCGGTGGCGATCCCTCAGGCTCGGAACCTCCGGGACCTCCGGAACCGGAAGTACGGGCAACCGGTCTACGTGAGCTCGGATCATCCCCTGGCCCGGAAAGGACAGACGGCCACGTGGGAGAAGTTCAACGTCCGACTGGCCGTCGTGAAGTTCGAGGACGGCGTGGTGCTGGGGTACGACCCGGCCGACCTGCTCCTGCCAACCCGCTTTGAAAATGGCAAGCCGGTGTTCGAAGTCCGCACCTGTGAATTGTGCCGCGCGGCCTTCACCTTGACGCAGCAGGAAATCGAGGAGAAGAAAGAGCTCGCCCGCTGCCCTGCCTGCCTAGAGTTCTAGGTCTTCCCGCGTACGCGGACGAAGCGATCCTCCAGCAGCACGCCGGTTGGCTTCCATCCCTGCGTCTGAATGACCTGTTGAACAGCGTTGATGCGGGCGGAAAAGTTCGGGTGCGTTTTGAAGAAGGCCTTATCGTCGCCCTTGAGCGAGCGCAGTCTGGTCAGGAGTGTGACATACGCGGTGGGATCGTATCCCACGCGGGCGGCGAACACCTCGCCGAGGCTGTCCCCTTCGAGCTCCTTGTCCTGGTCGAGTCCTTCGTCGAGCAGTTTTTTGGCGGCTGCATCGACCAGGTTCTTGAACACGTCGGGGTTCTGATGCGCATAGGCCAGCCCGGCCTCGGAGACGCCGGCGAGGCGCTTACTGCGCTGGATGACCTCAAGGATGTGCTTCTGGGAGACGTGCGCGATCTCGTGCCCCAGCACCGCGGCCAGTTCGGCTTCGTTGCGGATCTGCTTGACCAAGCCGCGGGTCACGAAGACGTAGCCGGCCGGCGCAGCGAACGCGTTAATCGAGTCGGAGTTGAGCACGGCGAAGTGATAGGGGATATCCGGACGGTCGCAGGTGAGGGCCACGGCCCGACCGACCAGGTTGACGTAGCGGGTGAGGTCCGGCTGGTCGTACACACCTCCGTAACGGGCGATGACTTGGAGGGCGATCGCGGCGCCGATGGACTGCTCTTCCTCATACCCGATCGGCAGGAGCCCGCTGAGCAGGGTTCCTCCACCGTGAATCATCTTGTCCAGCCGCTCGTTCCCGGTAGAGATCTGCATTTCAGCGCATCCACTCCATCCTCCGGCCATAGCAAGCGCAAGGCACACGGCGGCGATTGTCGGTGTGGTTTTACTTTGCATACTCGCCGAGCCCTCCGCTCTTCAAAAATTCTTCGACTTCTTGGTCGGTTATTCGATACGCTGCCATGCGGTCCACCGCGTCACGGTCCCGTTGGGTGATGCCGACGCGTTTGGCGTAGTCTTCCGAAGCCTTATCCAGGCCGCGGGCGCCGGCTGACGCCGTCACGTCCCCGGCTTCGGTCCTCCTGAAGCTCTTGCCGAGCTTGGCCAGCGCATCATCCTCGCTGCCGGCGGGTTTTGTGGGCGTTGTCTTGCCGGCGAAGATCCAGCCTTTGGCCCCGCGCGCAGTTTGGACTTCCAGCCAACTCCTCTCCTTGCTGAGCACCTCCAGCGGCTCCCCGAACTTCAGGTCGGCCACCACGCTGTCCAGCGACGTTTTCCCTGAGCGGAGCTTCGCGGTCTTGCTCTGGACGAAAACGATTTCTGCCAGCGCGACACCGGTCAGAAGATACAGGCTCGCGAACAGCAAGGTGAGGAGCGGAATGGCAAGGCGTGAATGGCGTTTCAACGAAACCTCCACGCTCGGCTATTTAGACTGCAGCACGTACACGCCATCCCAATCGGGCGGGGGAGGGGTCGCCAGGTACTCCTGCGCCCGGTGCAGGTAGACCTTGGACGGCCCATCGGACGGGTCCAGCGCCAGCGCGGCCTCGAAGCGTTTCTTTGCCATGGCGAACTCTCGTTGCTTGTACCGAGCCAGTCCTTCTAAGTACGCGTCCACCACGTGTCGCTTCTCCGCCGGCAGCTCCCCGGTCCGAGCCAGCAGTTCGTACACCACCACCGGTTCCAGCTTGCCCTTCACCCGCAGCATGTCCACTTCTCGCGCTTCGATATCGGGTTGGGCCAGCTCATACGTCCGTGGGCCCAGGAGGATCAAGGTATCGTAGAACTTGTTGGCCCCTTCCAGACGAGAGGCCAGGTTCACGCTGTCGCCCATGACAGTATACTCCATCCGCGCCTGGGACCCCATGTTCCCCACGACCAGTGGTCCGGAGTTGATCCCAATGCGCGCGACGATCTCCGGATAGCCGCGCGCTGTCCATTCCTTGCGCAGCCGGGCGAGCGCCGCCTGGTTCTCCAGGGCCGCGAAGCAGGCCAGCGAGGCATGGGTGGGCTCGCCGCGCGGCGCGCCGAAGATCGCCATGATGCCGTCGCCCAGGTACTTGTTCACGTTCCCACGATGCCGGAGAATGATGTCCGTCATGGACGACAGATATTCGTTGAGCAGGAAAACGAGGTCCTCTGGGTCCAGCTTCTCGGAGATCGTGGTGAACCCGGCCACGTCTGAGAAGAAGACGGTCAGCTCCTTTTTTTCGCCGCCGAGCTTGATGCTCTCCGGGTTGCGCATGATCTCATCGACGACTTCCGCGGCCATGTATTTATCGAAGACGGCCCGCAGCACGCGGCGTTGCCGGCCCTCGGTCAGGTACTCCACGGTGGCGGAGACGGCGTAGGTCAAGGCCAGAGCCCCTTCGGGAAAGACCAGTTCCATCCAGACACCGTGGCCTTTGAAGGCGTGGATGACGAGCCCATAATACGCGACGGCCAGCCCGGCGATGAGCAGGAATTTGAGAGCTTGGCGTTGGACCAGCACGAAAGCCCACGCGGTGCCAACGCAGATCAGTAGCGAGGTCAGGACAAAGGCCCAGTAGGGGGCCGGTTCGATGGCTTGGCCGTGGAGGAGGTTGTCCAGCGCGGTCATGTGGATCAAGACGCCGGGCGTGAACGGAGAGAGCGGGGTCACCCGGAGGTCATAGGTGCCGGCGGCGGTCGTTGCCACGAACACGATCTTGTCCTTAAACAGGGTGGGTTCGAGCAGGGGGCGTTCACCCTTCTGCATCTCGGTGTAGGAGCGTAGGACCGCACCCATGGAGTAGGCTCGATAGGTCTTCTGCTCCAGCGCGCCGTGCCAGTCGAGCACGATGTCGCCATCCCGAGTTATGGGCACCGTCGTCGGGCCCAGCCGGAGCGTGCGGCCATCCTGTACGGCGCGCTCCGCTCTCAGGATGTACCGGGCCACCGCCGTGGCCAATTGGGAGACGGCGCCTTGCGCAGTCGGGACCAACGGCGGCAAACGGCGCATCGTCCCGTCCGGATCGGGCGTCAGAGTGATGTGCCCCAGCCCTCGGGCGGCTTCTGCCAGCGGTGGGATGGGCAGCTTCATCCCTTGGTACAGATTCGCGGCGTTGACGAGTCGTTCCGGCTGCGAGTCCACCGGAATCGTCGCCTTGGTCAGGAACCGAGCGGAGAGAGCGGGTGTTGGATCGTGTTGGAGCAGGAACGGAAAGAAGACGTTTCCTGCGGCGCGTACTTCCTCCGCGAAGACCGCGTCGAACTCTTGGTCGTTTTCGTCCGGCTCCAGGAACAGGATGTCGAAGACCACGGCCTTCGCCCCGGCTGTGCGGAGGTAGTGCACGACGTAGCCAAAGCGGTCCCGAGGCCAGGGCCAGCGACCGAAGGCGGCGAGACTAGCCTCGTCGACGGCGACCAACACGAGGCCCTTGTCGGCCTTCGCCGGGTCAGCGTACTGATTGAAGCGGTGGTCCAGGGACTTCAACTCTGCGATGGTGAGGAGGCCGGAGGCGTGAAGCAGCATCACGGCGAGGAACACGGCCAGCCCGATGGCGGAGGCGGCGAGCCACTTCGTAGAGGTTTTGGACAGCGGCATCGCGTCCAGTATGGCCGAGCGGCTGTCCTCTTGCAAGACGATGAGAACGCCGCTCAGCCGAGGCTTCGCGATATCTCACCCTCCCGCCCCGGACACGCCGGGACGTGTCCTTGGCCCGGCGGAAGCCGCAGGCGCTTAGTGCGGCGGCATGACTAAGGATACGAACGTGATATAATTTCTCTATGCCGCATGACTTCATGCCGGGATTGGCGGGCGTACCGGCCGCCCGCTCCAGGATCAGCGATGTGGACGGCCAGGCTGGCGTCCTAGAGTACCGCGGCATCCGCATCGAAGAGCTCGCCGCGAAAAGCACCTTCCTCGAGACGGCCTGCCTCCTCCTCTTCAACCACTTGCCGACCCGTCTGGAACTTGACCGGTTCACTGCGGATATCACAAGGCACCGGCGGGTCAAGTTCAAGGTCATTGACCTGCTCAAGTGCCTGCCAGAGCACGGGCACCCGATGGATGCCCTCCAGGCGGCTGTGGCGGCCTTGGGGATGTTCTACCCCGGCCGGAACGTCCGCGATCAGGAGAACAACTACTGGTCGGCCGTGCGGCTCATCGCGAAGCTTCCGACCATCGTCGCGACCTTCGCGCGCATCCGCCACGGCGACGACCACGTGCCGCCGCGGGACGAACTGAGCTTCAGCGAGAATTTCCTGTACATGCTGACCGAGCGGGTGCCCGACCGTCTCGTCGCGGACATCCTGGACGTGTGTCTGATCCTCCACGCTGAGCACACGATGAACGCCTCCACCTTCTGCGGGCTCGTCACCGCTTCAACACTCGCCGATCCCTACACTGTCGTCGCCTCGGCGATCGGCGCCCTGAAAGGGCCGCTGCACGGCGGGGCCAATGAAGAGGTCGTGGCCATGCTGCGCGAGATCGGCACGGTCGAGCACGTGCGTCCGTACCTGCAAGCCAAGCTGGAGAAAAAGGAGCCAATCATGGGGTTCGGCCACCGGGTCTACAAGGTCAAGGACCCGCGCGCCGTGATCCTCCAGCAGCTTGCGCAGAAGTTCTTCGCCCAGTACGGCAAGTCCCCGCTCTATGAGCTGGCCGAGGAGGTGGAACGGGTCGGCCTGGAGCTACTGGCCCACAAGAAGGTATACCCCAACGTGGACTTCTACTCTGGCATCATCTATGACCAGATGGGCATCCCCAGCGACACGTTCACCCCGATCTTTGCCATGGCCCGGGTCGCAGGCTGGCTGGCCCACTGGCTCGAGCAGTTGAAGGAGAACAAGCTCTACCGGCCTGACCAGATCTACGAGGGGGAGCACGGGCGTCGGTACCTGCCGCTCGACCAGCGCGGCTGATCGCGTTCCCGGCCCAGCTGCTCCCGTGCTTGTTGCTTGAGCCGCTCCCCGGACTGGATTACAATCCCCGCGCCGGACGAAGCCGGTCCACCAAGGGTGAGCCCATTGCAAAAGGGGGACGCGTGAAGAAGAAGCCGCGGAGGAAACCTGCCGGGAAGCTGTTCCAGGGGAAAGTCATCTATCTGTCCAGGCGGTCGTCGCAGAAAACGGCAGGCGGGGCGACCCGACTCGAGCGGGATACGATGGGCGAGCTTGCCGTCCCCGCGGATGCCTACTACGGCGTACAGACCGCCCGCGCGATCGAAAACTTTCCGATCAGCTCCCTGCGGCTGCCCCGCGCCATGATCCGGGCGCTGGGATTGATCAAATGGGCCGCCGCGCGCGTCAACACGGAGCTTGGGTTCCTGGACCCCAAGATCACCAAGGCGCTCCAGCGGGCCGCGCAGGAGGTGATCGACGGTCGGCTGGACGATCAGTTCCCCGTGGACATCTTCCAGACAGGCTCCGGCACCTCGTCCAACATGAACGTCAATGAAGTCATCGCCAACCGGGCAGCGGAACTGCTGGGCGGGGAGCGGGGAAGCAAGCTCGTGCACCCCAACGATCATGTGAATCTCGGACAGTCCAGCAACGACGTGATCCCTACGGCGATCCACGTCGCGGCCCTGGAGCAGGTAGACAAGGTGCTGATTCCGGCCCTCAAGCGCCTCTATACGGCCCTGGCAGCCAAGGCCAAGGAGTTCGACGACGTGGTCAAGATCGGACGCACGCACTTGCAGGACGCGACCCCCATCCGGCTCGGTCAAGAATTCTCGGGTTACGCACGGCAGATCGAGTTGGGCATCCAGCGAGTGGAGCGGGTGCGCTCTTCGTTGGGGGAGCTGGCATTGGGGGGCACCGCGGTCGGCACGGGCTTGAACGCCCACCCGGAGTTCGCCAAGCGCGTGATTGCGTTGCTGGCCCGCGAGACCCGCTGTCCGTTGAAGGAAGCGAAGAACCACTTTGAAGCCCAGGCTGCCCAGGATGCGCTGGTGGAAGCCAGCGGGGCGCTCCGGACCGTGGCGGTCAGCCTGATGAAGATTGCCAACGACATCCGGTGGCTGGGATCGGGCCCGCGCTGCGGCCTGGGGGAGATCCTCCTGCCGGAGACCCAACCCGGCTCCTCCATCATGCCGGGCAAGGTCAATCCCGTCATCGCCGAGTCGGTGATGATGGTGGCGGTCCAGGTCATGGGGAATGATACGGCCATCATGGTGGCGGGCCAGGCCGGCAACTTCGAGTTGCTCGTCATGCTGCCGGTCATGGCGCACAACCTCCTGCAATCCATCGCGCTCCTGGCCCAGGCGGCGGAAAACTTCGCCGTTCGATGCGTGGAGGATCTCCGAGCCGATCCCGAGCGGTGCCGGATCGGCATCGAGCAGAGCTTAGCCATGTGCACGGCGCTCGCGCCGGAAATCGGGTATGAAGCGGCGGCCGAGATCGCCAAGGAGGCGTTTCGGACCGGCAAGACGGTCCGCCAAGTCGCGTTGGAGAAGAAGGTCCTGCCAGCGGCGCGCCTCGCCCACCTCTTGGATCCCTGGCGCATGACCGAACCGGGCTTGCCCGGCGACAAGCCATTTTGACAATTCCTTTTTGGTTATGCTAGCTTCGGCCCTTATTTTTTGCCTAGGTAGGGTATCCCGGAAACGAAGACTCTTCGGATGAGCACTAAACATTTGATTATTGTCGTCGGCGCCGGACCGGCCGGGCTGTCCGTCGCCAACCTCATGTCCAAGCAGAGCCATGAGGTGGTGGTGCTCAACCGGGACATCAAATTCGGCGGGCTCGCCGAGTACGGCATTTTCCCCAACAAGCACAAGTTGCGCGGCGGCTTGCGCAAGGGCTACTGGGAAATCCTGACGCGCTCCAACGTCCGTTACTTCGGCAACGTGCTGGTCGGCAACGGCTACCATCTGACCGTATTGGAGCTACGCGCGCTGGAGCCCAGTGCGGTGGTCTTCTCGACTGGGGCTCAAGGCACGAAGACCATCGGCGTGGAGGGGGACACCGCCAAAGGGGTCTATCACGCCAAAGACTGTGTCTACCACTATAACCTGTTGCCGGGGTTCAGCACCCGCCCGTTCGAGATGGGCC
>DASQRT010000045.1:0-3406 GCA_035642795.1 Nitrospirales bacterium | reverse complement strand
CACGGTCGAAATCACTCCTCACCTGCAGCGTGCGTATTTTCTTCTTCGCTGTGAAAGACAGCCAGTCTACTTCTTGCTGGTGTTATATCAGGCAAAGGATCGATGGACGGTGTCGACGGTCAACTGGCATACTGATGCGGATCATGTGCTTCCAGCGAACCTGTTCGGTGCCGAGCATCCGATCCGGCCGTGACGCCTAACATGCGCTTGAAGCTGGCGGCGCTGCCTTTCAAAGGAAGCGTTATGTTCGTGACTGTTCGGCATGTCCGCCGCAGCTTAAGCGCGATCCGTTAGGCGGCTCCACGTTCAACAAACGTTGCCCTTGAGCATTCTCACGACCGCCCTCCTCTCGGCTCTTGGTGCTCTCATAGGCGCCTGGGCCGGGGCACGAGCCGCCTTCGATCGCTACCGATCCGAGCGCTCATTCGACCGCCAGGTTGACTGGTACGAGCGTGCTGCACGCGCAATTGGAGCGTGCGTGGACGCTCTTCAGGCCGCCCGCTTTCTTGAGGATGAGAAGCGATTCGACGAGGCGGCGGAGTGGTACGCCCGTGTTCGACCAGCTCTTATGAACCTGGGAGAAGTGGCGGCTGAATCCGACCTGTTTGCTAGGGAACAGGGCCATGCCACCATTGTCACCTCTGTTCACCAGCTTAACGCCATCGATCGAGACTCCAAGACAACCGCTCAGCAGGATGCCATCGCCGCCCGAACCGAAATGGCCAATCGTATGCTCCCGGTCCTGCGCAACGCTCGCCTCATCCTCGCGAACGAGCTGCGCGGCCAACTCGGTCTCACTCGCATCGCTGCCCCAGTAACCCCGGAGCCGCATGGAGCCGCCTAACATGCGCTTGAAGCTGACGGGCAGTGATCGCTTTAAGGGAAGCGGAGTGTTTGCGCCCTGGCGGGCGCGGACGGCCGTCCACTGCTCTTGCGCCGGCGGGCGAGTCGCCCGCAGCTTAAGCGCGGTTCGTTAGGCTGCTCCCACCTTCCGCCAGCGGGAAGGTCGATGCCTTCACTCTTCGAGCCTGAAACCCGAGTCGCCATTCTCGACCGAATCACCCGCTTGGCGCCGGATCGCAAGGCGCTCTGGGGGCGGTTCACGGCTCCAGAGATGGTCTGCCACGTGAGCTGCGATCTGCGCCACGGTCTGGGAGAACTGAAGACAGCGCCGCCCTCGGGCCCGCTGAGCCACGCACCGCTCAACTGGCTGGCAATCCACGTCATGCCTTGGCCGAAGGGGAAGGGAAAGAGCCCGCCAGAGTTTCTCGCCACGCCCCCAAGGACCTGGCAAGCGGACGTCGGTCGCTTGCGCGATTTGATTTGCCGCGTTGCGGATCGCGGACCTGCCGCACCATGGCCGGCAAGCCGCGTCTTTGGCCACATTTCCGGGCACAGTTGGGGCGTGATGCTGCACAAGCATCTTGATCATCACCTGCGCCAGTTCGGGGTGTGATCTCGTCATCGGTGTCTCAGCAGCCTAACATGCGCTTGAAGCTGGCGGCCGCGCTCGGCTTAAAGGAAGCCGTTGTGTCGTGCCCTGGCGGGCACGGGGCGTTCGTCCATCATTCTTGCGCCGGCGGGCACGTCGCCCGCAGCTTAAGCGCGATCGGTTAGGCTGCGGCGAGACGAGGTGATGCCTCGAGGAGGGTCGTATGCTTCGGAACGAAGCACTGTTTCTCTTGACATCGATTGTCGTAGTCGCGCCTAAAGCGCTCTCTGCGCAAGGTGCTGTCCAATCGCCCGCAGAGCAGCAGATCCGTGCACTCGAGCAAACTCAAGTCGATTTGCTCTTACACAACGATGTTGCGGGGATGCAGAGGAACTGGTCGAAGGATTACGTGGTTAACAACCCGTTCAATCAAGTTGTGGATGCAAGCGCGGGACCGATCCGTCGAGGCCAGCTGACCTACTCGTCCTTCGTACGTGATATTGAACGCATGCTGGTACATGATCATACTGTCGTTGTGATGGGGAGCGAGACTGTTGTGCCGAGTGGCCAGTCACCAGATGCTGGCAAGACGATTCACCGGCGCTTCACTGACGTGTGGATGAACGAAGGCGGCCAGTGGCTCCTGATCGCTCGCCACGCGAGTGTGATCTGTGGGGATAACTCGCACTAGCTGCTCATTCTGCCCGCAGCCTAACACGCGCTTGCACCTGCCGGGCGCGTCCGGTTTCAAAGGAAGCCAATTGAGTTGTGCGCCGGTGATCATCAATGCACGTTCAATCATCACGGCGCCAGCGGGTAAGTCGCCCGCAGCTTAAGCGCGATCCGTTAGGCGGCGGCACGAATATCGGCCCCCGTGAGCTCGCAGCCGAGCAGGACCGGCGTGTGAGGTTTAGCTTGACGGTGACCCGTCCGATTCTGAGCACTCTTCACGAGGGGGAAAACATGTCATCTCACGGTGGTTGGGTTGCTTCCCAGACCAGTCCCATTCTGGTCGGCTTCCTCTTCGCGCTCGTCACGCCGCTTATCGGACAAGGGACGCCAGGCCACTTCTATCACGTCAATTACTATCAGGTCCAACAGGGCCAGGAGAAGGCATACGATTCCGCCCTCGCGCGTGTCGTCTCCCCGGTGTTCGACGAAATGGTGAAGCGCAAAGCCGCCGTGTCATACCTCTTGCTCAAAAAGGTCGCTGGCTCTGGCAACTACACGCATCTCGTGATTGTCGAGGTGGCAAAGCCATCTGCCGCTGACGGCATTTTTCAGCAGCAACTGGACGCAGCGTCGGAAGCGACGTTGCGCCGGTCCTGGAATGACGCGACTGCGGGATTCCCTGAGCTGCGCCGCTTCGTCCACGCCGAGCAGTACACGACCGTCGGCCAAGGGCACTGAGATACGACCGTGGCGTTCCGTCGCCGCCCGCAGCGTGCGGGCAAGCTCGGGTATCGAGCTCGGGCCGCGTCCCTCCGGCGTGGTCAACTCGGAGGCCCAAGTGGCGGCCGTCAGGCAGGAGGCTATTCAAGGCTTCGAGCTGTCCGACTTCGCGAACCGCAACATCGACCCGGAGACAGTCCTCCTCAGATACAAGCTCGTGCTCACTGGGAGCAACGCTGATACGTACTGGGTCTCGAGCGTCTGGCACCTCAAGGGGCATGAATGGCGTACAGTGCTACACACGGCAGCTGAGGCTGCTTCATGATGCCCGCCGCCTAACAAGCGCTTGAAGCTGACGGGCGCACCCAAGTAGGGTAGAATTCCATTTGTGGACCGCCTGATTCTCGGTAATCCAACGCGTGCACCGCTCGCCCGCGAAGTTGGCGCCCGCAGCTTAAGCGCGATCCGTTAGGCAGCGGCTTCACTTGTCCGGCGCCTGAACTGTCATGAGACGAACTGAGATCCCTCCTGAAATCGCCGCTCGCGTCCTATTCCTCTCGGATCGAGCGTGCTGCGTCTGTC
>DASQRT010000044.1:0-5370 GCA_035642795.1 Nitrospirales bacterium | reverse complement strand
GTCGTTCTGGTAGAACTCCTCGCAGAGCTGCATGGCCTCCAGACAGGTGACCCCACCCGGCTCGTCGAGCGTGTAGTAGTAGTCGAGCGGCAGGTCATACTCCTCCTGCTTGTGGATCGTGATCCCGAACTTCTCCGGGGTGCGCACCATGGGCGTATGGCGGTAGGCCACGAAATAGAACAGCTCGACGGAGTGAATGTGTTCCTTGTTGTCGAGGAGGAACTGCCGGGTCTCCTCCGCCTCTTCGCGCGTCTCTCCCGGGAAGCCGTAGAAGGCCATGACATGGTTCCAGATGCCGACCTTGGCGGCCTCGCGCAGGTTGTTCACGATCACGGACTGCTTGACATGCTTGTCCATGAGATTCAGCACGCGCTCGTTGGCTGACTCCATGCCGTAGTACAGCGTGCAACAGCCGGACTGGGCCGCGAGCTTCCAGATCTCCGAATCTTGAAGAGTCTCCTCGAACCGGATCAGCGTCGTCCATTTGATGCCGACGTTCTGCTCGACCAGCAACTGGGTTACCTTCTTGAACAGCGCGGGCGGGTAGGACTCGTCGGCGAAGAGGAAATGCTCGACGTGGTACTTCTCCTTGAGCGCCTTGATCTGCCGGACCACCTCATGCGCCGGCATGCCCCGGTACTGATCAAAGTAGCCCTGTCCGTGATCGCAGAACGTGCACCGGCCCCAGTAGCAGCCGCGCGTGGCAAGGTACGGAAGGATCCGCACAGGTACGAAGTAGCTGTCCAGCGGGAACCCGTCGAAATCCGGCAGAGGCAACGCCGTGGTCTTCTCGGTATAGACCTCGGTGTTGACGTGGACACCAGCCTCATCCCGATAGATGAGGTTGGGCACCTTGGCCATCTCCCGCTCGCCAGCCAGGGCCTCCAGGAGCCACAGCAGCGCGTGTTCCCCTTCGTACATGATCGCGGAGTCGAACACGGTGGTGAAGAACCGCTCATGCTTGGGGAACTCCTCCTGGAGCCGCGTGATGATGTTCCCGCCGACCGTGATGTGGATGTTCGGGAACGCCTCCTTGATCATCTTGCAGAAGGTGAGGCCGGCGAGAAGCTGCATCTGCGTGCCGATTGACACGCCGACCACATCCGGCGCCTCACGGCTGATCGACGGCAGCACGAGTTGGCGACACACGTCCCGGTAGACGTTGACCTGCTCGTCGTCCAGGCAGGCGAGGACTTCATTGGAGACGCCAGGCCGGTACCCGAGGTTGCTCTCCATCGGGTAGAAGACAAGGGACGCCGGGTAATAGGCCGCGGAGATGTACTGCATGATTTCGCGGAAGGTGTTGAGCGCCCACTCCAGCTTGTCCGCGTCGTAGAAGCCCTCGCTGCGGGTGATGCGCTTGGCCTCCTGCGCCCGCTCGGCCAGCTCCAGCACATCCACACTAGCGGCCGCTTCGAGGCAGACCTTCTGGGCCGCCTCCCGTTCCGTCAACCCCTCGGTCAGCTCCTTGGCCCCCAGCGCGCGCCGCTGCGTAGCCATGCGCGCCATGACCCAGATCAGGAAGGTGTCCGAGAAGAAGTAGTCGTACATCTCGATGTTGACGTCCTTCTGCACGACCTCGTGGCCGTGTTGACGCAACACCGCGGTCAGGCTGGGCAGCGCCAGGTACGGCGCCGTCGGCACCCACTCCGGCGGGAACAGGAGCATCGCCTTCAGCTTCTTGGCGTTCGTGCTCTTCGAGAGAGTCGGCTTCTCGACCTGGATGATGCCGCTTGCCATGGGACTCGGTTCAGGCCCCGACACCGCTCAGGTCGCCCGCGCCTACCTCTGGAGGCCTGAACTGGAGGGCCGGCAGCTTGTTTGTTCCGAAGTGGGCGATGTAAAGGAAAATGTACTCTCGGATGAAGATCTTCAAATCCCACCCCGGATAGTGGTGGCGCTCGAACTCCTCGAACACCCGCTCCGCCTCTTCGACACTGAGCCCCTCCTTCACAGTGAAGTAGTAGTCCAGCGCCAGGTCCCATTCGGGGTTGATGTAGGGCGTGACCCCGAACTTTTCTGGATTCTTCGCGACGGGCGTGTGCCGGCTAAGGTCGAAGGTCCCGAACCCGATCGAATGCACGAGGTCCTTGTTCTCTTCGAGGAACCGCATGGAATCGTACGCATCTTCCCGGGTCTCGCCGGGGAACCCGAAGAAACCCATGACGTGGTTCCAGATGCCGACGTCCGCCGCCAGCTTCAGGCTCCGCTGGATCACTTCCGTCGTGGTCGCCTTGTCCATGAGTTTGAGCACGCGCTCGTTGCCGGATTCGTAACCGTAATGGAGGAACTTGCATCCGGAGGCCCGCGCGTCCTGCCAGACCGCCTCGTCCGACAGGCTCTTCTCGAACCGCATGTGGGTGGTCCACACGATGCCCAGGTTGGTCTCGACGAGTCGGCGCGTCAATTTCCGGAACAGGGCCGGCGGGTAGGACTCGTCGGTGAAGTGGAAATACCGGGTCTGGTATTTGGTCTTGAGGCCTCGGATCTCCTCGATGATCTGGTCGATCTTCTTGGTCCGGTAGCCAGCCGTATAGCCTTCGCCGTGGTCGCAGAACTCGCAACGGCCCCAATAGCAGCCGCGGGTTGCCAGGTAGGGCAGGATGCGGGCCGGGACGAAATACTTCTCCAGGGGCAGCCCGTCGAAGTCGGGCGCAGGCAGCGCGGCCATGTCCTCGGCGTAGCTCAGGGAGGAGGTGTGGATACCCGACGCGTCGCGATACATGAGATTGGGAATCCCGGCGAGGTCGCGCCCGGCCCCGACCGCCTCGACGAGCTGGAGGAAGGCAGTCTCCCCTTCGTAGATCACGGCGCTGTCAAACAGGGCGAAGAGCTTGGGCGTCTCCGGCAGCACGTCGCGCAGGCGGGTCACCGTGTTGCCGCCGATGGTTACATGGATGTTCGGGAACTGTTCCTTGATGAGCTTGCAGAAGGTCATCGTGGAGAAGATCTGCTGCTGCAGCACGATCGAGATCCCAACCACGTCCGGCCGCTCCGCCACGATCGCCGGCTTGAGGATGTGCTCGAAGACATCCCGGTACACGTTGACCTGGGTGTCCTCGACCGCGTCCAGCACTTCGGAGGATATGAAGATCTTGTAGGAGAGATCGGTCTCCATGGGCGGCATGCAGATCCGGGCCGGCGCGTAGGCCAGCGAGATCGTGTCCGTCACCTCACGGAAGGTGTTGATCGCCCACTCAAGCTTGTCCGCCTCGTAGAACTCCTGGGTCCGGACGATGCGCTTCGCTTTCTCCGCCTTCTCCGTCAGCTCGGCCGTGCGCGCGCGCGTCAGCCCGACCAGGGCGAGCTGCAACCCCTGCTCGGCCTCGGTCAGGCCCCTGGCCTTCGACGCCTTGCGCAACCGGTCGAGCTGCTGGGGCACCCGCTTGAGGACAAGGCGGCAGAGGAAGTCCTCACTGAAGTACCAGTCGTACATTTCGAGATTCACGTCTTTCTGGACGACGTCGTGGCCGGCGGCCCGGAGCACGCATGTTAGGCTGGGAAGGCTGAGATAGGGCTCAGAGGGGTACCAGTCAGGGGGGAAGACCAGCATGACCTTCGCCTTCCGCCCGTTGGAGGCCCCCGTCTGACAGGGCTTCAACTGGATGAGTTCGCCTTTGCCGTACTCGACTTTCATAGGGTAAATATGAATTTTAGGCTCGTTGTGAGATGGCGGTCAAGGGTTATTCCGGCGGCTTGACAATCAATTCGGGGGCGGCCACAATCCGCTATCTCACTCGATTTTCAAGGAAATCCGCTATGGATCAGCCGACGTCCCAGAGCGCTCAGACTATGACTCCCCATGAGGCGCGGGAACACCTCCACTACCTGCTGTCACTGTGCCTGCGCAAGGAAGAGGCTTTCGGCCCCCTGGCCTTCGAGTTCACGCGGAACAACGACCTGGACAAGCTCGGCCTGCTACCGGAAGAGCAATTCAACCTGTGGATGGCCCTGTCGGACGCCTTCGCAGACGAGCCCAAGCGGTTCAAGCTCAAGCTGGAGGCCCTGCAGAAGGCCGTCGAGGTGCTGCACCGGTCCAAGTATGCCAACCAGGCCTTACTGCGCGAGCTGCGGCGGGAGATCCAGAAGACCGAGGCCGAACTCGCCATCTACAACGAGGCCTACCGCTCACCGAAGCCCGCGCCGGCCGACAAGCACCAGATCATCGTGGAGACGGACCTGCCGGACTACTTCCTCGCCACCGCGCAGAAGCGCGCCGCCGCCTACTACCAGCGGAAATTCAAGCTCTCGACCGAGGCCCACACGGCCCAACAATTCAAGAACCCCGGCACCGAGCGCAAGTTCGAGCCTGACAACCTCACCGTCCACAAGGAATTTCCGGGCGCTTGCGCCCCCTTCATGAACGCACGGATGAACGCGTTCCACCTCATGCTGCCGTTCGACCTGAAGATCAGCCGAAAGCCGGATGACCCGCTGGCCGCCGGCGTGCGGATCTGGTACGCGAAAATGGGGTACTCGTACCCGCTGCGGTACGAGATGGGCAAATTCTGCAGTTACTTCGGCGACGAGGTCCTGGGCATCGCCCTGGACGATCCAAACCTGATTTTCGTGTCCGCGTCCGAAGTCAAGGAAAGCGAGTTGGGAACTGTGGAGCGCGCGCTGCCGCCGGATGTGCCCCCGGAGGTCGGCCTGCCGCGCGCCTTCCTGGAGGGATCCAACACCCTGGGCCCATACGTGCAGATCGTGTGCAACGTGAAGGTCTGGTTCGACGCGTCGAACGTGTCGCTGCTCCTGCTGGGCGCGCCGGACCTGTCGGAGTACGGGCTCATGGGAGCCTCCGGCCTGGTGGTGCGCACCTACGGGACGGAAAAGGTGGCGGCCTATGCGGAGGCCTCCAAGAAACCCTGGCAGGAGGGGCTCAGCTTCAACTACATCAACATGCACCTTGCGCTGCTGCCGGAGACCGACACGGCGTTCGTCCCCGCCAACACCCCCATCTTCTCCGTCTATCCGGTCCTGAGCCGGCAGACGTACACGTTCAAAGACGTCCGCACGCTGGCGTAGGAAGTAGCTAGAACTCGAGCAGGCAGGTCTTGCACACCACTTTGCAGTTTGCCTCGGTCGGCATGGCATAGGGCACGACGCAGTGGACCTCCACGTCCTCCTTGGTGCCGCACTTGACGCATTGCCCTTCATCCCGCTCCCACACGGCGTTCCTGAGGTTCGCTGGGATCACGGGTTCTCCGGCGTTGGTCATCTCATCCAACCATCTGGGCATGACGCGCAACTCCCCTTTCGGTGATCGTGTCGCTATTTTACTTGCCCCGACGCTTCCCGCTCAATGCGCCCGCTTCCGCCGCCTTCAGGTTGTCCCGGTACCGCTGGAAGATGGCCTTGAGGTGGGGGATG
>DASQRT010000043.1:0-4400 GCA_035642795.1 Nitrospirales bacterium | reverse complement strand
CCAGGTGTATTGCGGCTTGTAGCGGAGGAGTTGGATCTCGATGAACAGCGCCATCACGATATAGAGCGCGGGCAACACCGGGTAGCCCCAGGTCCTATAAGGACGCGCCATTCCGGGCCTGGTCCGGCGCAGCACGAAGATCCCGCCGATGGTCAGGATGTAGAACAGCAGGACTGAGAAGATCAGGAAGTCCAGCAGCTGCCCGTAGGTGCCGGACAGGCACAGCGAGGACGCCCATGCGCCCTGCACCAGCAACGCCAGCGCGGGCGAGAGATTGCGGTTCAGCGTCCCAGCGCTCGCAAAGAACATGCGGTCCTTCGCCATGGCGTAGTAGATGCGCGCCCCGGCGAGGATCAGGCCGTTGTTGCAGCCGAAGGTGGAGATCATGACCGCGAGGGCCATGAGCACCCCGCCGCCGTGGCCGAAGGCGACCTCGGCCACGGCGGTCGCGACGCGATCTTCGGCAGCGAACTGGATGCCGCGGTCCAGCACGGTGGCCCCGTCGGGCGCGCCCCGGAGGGGCAGCACGCACAGGTAGGCCACGTTGGCCAGGAGATAGATCGCGATGACCAAGCCAGTGCCGAGCGCCAGCGAACGCGGGAGGTTCCGCTCGGGGTCTTTCACTTCGCCCGCTACGAACGTCACGTTGTTCCACGCGTCGGCGGCGAAGAGCGAACCGACCATGGCCACGCCGATCACAGTCAGCAGGCCGAGCCAGTCTTCCCCGCCGACCCTGGTGCCCGGCTGGACGGGCTCCCAGAGGCGCCCGAAATTGGCGGTGAGGGCGGTGTTCGTGGCAAAGGCCACGCCCAACACGATCACCACCACCAGCGCGCCGGTCTTGGTGAGCGTCAGGACATTCTGTACCAGCGCGCCGGTCCGGATCCCACGCAGATTCACCCACGTCAGGACGATGATGGAGAGAATCGCTAAGAGATTTTGGGTGTTCAGCCCGACCGTATAGGGACCCAGCTCGCCGAACCACAGGTGGTACGGCCCGAACGTGCCGATCTGCCACAGCCAGGCCGTGGATGAGAACCAAGGGATCAGGACGCCCGTGAACTTGGCAAAGGCGATCGCCACGGCGGCGATGGTGGCAGTCTGGATGACCAGCAGCATCGTCCAGCCGTACAGGAATCCCCAGAGCGGCCCGAACGCCTCGCGCAGGTAGACGTACTGCCCGCCCGCCGCCGGCATCGCCGCGGCCAGCTCGCTGTAGCACAGGGCGCCGATCACGGTCATGACCCCCGTGACGAGCCAGACGACCAGGAGGAGACCAGGACTGGGGACCTGCCGCGCGATGTCGGCCGAGACGATAAAGATGCCCGAGCCCACCATCGAGCCGATGACGATCATGGTCGCGTCGAGCAAGCCGAGGCTGCGGACAAGCGCGCCCGCGCCGGTCCGTCCCGCGGGCGCGGCTGCTGCGGCCGTGCCGTCGTTCACCGAGGCGTAACCTCTGTCTGATGCAACCTAGAGATTATCCGCATGCGTCGGGTATAATGCCTTCGCCATGGTAAAGCTACGCGACCACGACAAGATGAAAGGGCTCTGGCCCCCCAAGTTTGAAGGGCCGCACGGCTTTTGGGACCAGGAGCATCCGGGGGAGGAGTGGGGCGACCTCATTCAAGTGAAATGGGTCGAGCCCAACCGCAAGGGCGAGCAGCCATTCGTGAAGCTCATCGTCCACTGGGATGATGTGGACTTCAGGAGCGTGCTCTGCAGCGAGGATACCGCATTTCTGAAACAGCTATACCAGACGTTACGTGAGCGCGGGATCGGAAAAACCCTGGAGGAAGTCGGCAACCTGCAAGTGGACTTTTAACGCCTGGTCACTCCTTGGGACGCTCGGGGGCTTTCTTCTTCTGATGAAACGCATAGGCGATCACGATCCCGAGGACGGCCACCGCTATTCCAAACACGTTCCAGCCAAATTCTTCAGTCATAAGCCCACCCCGCACATCGCTCCTTGAGGGTGTCAAGGATATCACAGGGGCATCCCTCACACCCATAATTATTTCGAGAGGCTCGGAGCCTTGACAGCCCCTGCAGCCGGTTCCTATCCTGGGCCCTATGGCGTTGATCTCGATTGAAGGCCGGAAGCACAAGCCGAAGTGCGTGATTTGTGAAGACGACCCAGTGGAGACAGTGACCACACCGGCCTGGCGCTTCACCCTCTGCGCGGACCACGTGACCAAGTTCGCCTCCTGCCGCCTGTCCGATGAGGAGCGGGCCCTGCTGCTGCAGAAAAAACAGCCGGCTGGCTCCGCCTGGCAGCCTGCCGTCTGCGCCCTCTGCGTGGACCCCGCGGATCTGATCTTCACGGAAAAGGAAGGCACCTTCGCGTTCTGCCAGCCGCACTTTATCCGGTACGTCCTGCTGGCGCTGCACCCGAACGAGCATAGCGTCCTCTCGGGGCGGCTCACCCCCGACCAGTTTCTTACACGTCTCTCCACCAAGTACTATTTCGAGGGGGTGGCCGAACAGCCCTACTTCGAGGACCTCGACGACCCGGCCTATTCGGTCGCCACACCCCTGTGGGAGACCTAACGATGGAGCGCGCCCCATCCCGCTTCCTGGAAGCGCTAGTCCAGGAACTGAAGGACCATCCCGTCAACACGAACGCGTTCTTCCAGGCCTTCAAGGACCAGCATTTGAGCCGCGGCCAACTGCAGACGTTCCTTCGCCAGTACCATTATTTCTGCAAGCACTTCGTCAAGGTCCTGGAGGGCCTCCTGTACAAGACGCCGGTGGACGCCCTCGAGATGCGCGTGGAGCTCGCCAAGACGCTCCATTCCGAACTGGGCAGCGGCCGCGCCGAGCAGGCCCACATCCGGCTGCTGGAACGCTTCGCGACGGCCGTGGGACTGAGCCCCGACACGCTGGAGAGGACCGTACCCGTCCAGGAAGTGGCGGCGTATCTCGCCGTGCTGCACCGTCTGTTCATCGAGTCGGACTACCTCACGGCGCTCGGCTCGGAGATGGCGGTCGAGATTACAGCGGCATCTGAGTTCCGTTACTTCTATCCAGGGTTGACGAAATACCAGACCTTCTCCGCCCACGACCTGGTGTTCTTCGAGATGCATCTCGAAGCTGAAGAGTGCCATAGCGCCTGGCTGACCGAGGCAGTGGAGAAGACGGCTCGCACGCAGGCGGACCTCGATCGCGTGGCGGCCGGCGCGCGGATCACGGCCGACGCCTGGCTCGCGTTCTGGCAAGGCCTCTATCGCGAAGTCTTCGCAAAGACCCCCGTCGGCGCCCACCCATGAAACCCGTCGCCTCCCCTGCCCAGGATTCGCTCGAGCTGACCGACGAGGTCCTCACGCTTCACGCCTGGCGGATACCGGATATGGTGCTCTACCAGCACGCCTATGAAGAATGGTGGCTGGCCCCCCTCGAGGACACGGTGCCTCTGGTCAAGATCAATCGCGCGGGCCTGAACCTCTTGAACGCCATGAACGGCAAGGTGACCGTGGGAGCGCTGCTCGAGAAGTTCGGGCACCGGGTGTGCGGGCCGAACGGGGAGACCGGCCGGCAGTGCCTGGAGCACTGGCCCGTGCCGAAGTATTCCCTGTGCTATTTCGGGGCCGAGCCGCCGACCGGCGATCGCGGCGACGCGCGCTGGCATCTCCTCCTGCTGAAGATCCGGGAGGGCTGGCAGGGTACCTCGGAGTTTGAGGGCGAGACCCACCTCTCCGACTTCCACACACACGAGATCGCCTCCCCAGAGGGCCACTTCGAAACCATCGAGACCACCGTGTCGCACTTGTTCCGGGAGCCCAGCGAGGCGATGGAAGGACTCACCTACGGGCGCCTGCTGGCGAAGCAATTGAAGAAGCTCGGCTGGTGGGATCCGAAACCCCAGATCCTCCTGGAAGTCGGCGGTGGGCTCGGCTACGTCGCGCGCGACCTGGGCGGCGGCCTCTCGCCCGAGGAACGGCAGGGCGTACGCTACGTCTTCGTGGACATCACCCGACCGTTTGTGAAATCCCAGCTCGCCATGGGACGTGAAGGGGGATGGGCCGGGGCCGGGCTCCAGGCCAACGCGGAACAGCTGCCCCTGCGGGACGCCAGCATAGACCTGGCTGTGGACAATGAGAACCTCGCGGACATGACGCCGGTGAAGCTGACCAGGCGGGAAGTGGAGTCCGGCAAAGGCGAGTCGCCGCTGCACCAGGAAGCGCTGGGTTGGATCCGCCGCGCCAAGCTCCCACTGGGCGCGGAGATTCCGGAGGACTTCATCTTCAATTTAGGACCCGTCCGCTTCGTGGCGGAGCTCTGGCGGGTTCTGAAGCCAAGCGGCCGCGCGATCCTGGTGGAGTTCGGCATCGAAGAAGGGTTTTCCGCGCCGGTCAAGCTTCCCGGGCACACGGAGTACGAAGTCCAGTACTCGCATCTCC
>DASQRT010000042.1:0-7122 GCA_035642795.1 Nitrospirales bacterium | reverse complement strand
GTCAAGGCTGTGGACAAGGAGATGATCAAGCACGGCGATGGACGCGTGGCCGCGGAGGCGGTGGTCAATTCGCCGGCCGGCCTCGCGCTGGACCAGAACGGGTTTCTCTACATCTGCGAACGGGGTGAGAACAAGATTCGCCGGTTGAAGCTGTACTAGCGTGGCGCTGGTCCTCCCCAGGCAAGGGAGGCCTTGATGATCGTAAATGGGGGTGACGATGGGCTGGAGTGCTCCTGCCGCCAAGGCGCGTCGCCGGGTCCAGGCTCTCCTCATGACCCTGCTGCTCCTGGTGATCGGGCTCTACGGGTCCGGCGTCCAGGTAGTCAGCTCGCAGGGGCTCTTCATCCGCTCCTATTACATGCCCGGCGACCTGCCCTTTGATCCGAAGTCACCGGATTGGAGCAAGGCGACCCCGATGGTCGTTCCGCTCAGCGGTCAGGTCATCACGCGGCCGAGCCTACCTGATCCGACCATCAAATCGCTGACCGTCCGCTCGCTCCATAACGGCAAGGAATTGGCCTTCCTCCTGGAGTGGCAGGATCCGACCAAGAATGATCGCCTCACCCCGGGCACCTTCCGCGACGGGGTGGCCATCTCCTTCCCGCTTGGGGACGCCCCGGCCTTCTTCTGCATGGGGCAGTTGGATCACTATTTGAACATCTGGCATTGGAAGGCCGACTGGCAGACCGATATCGACCGCCGCAAGGCGAAGGAGGAGGAACGCAAGGCGGGTGGTGAAGAGGGACAAATCCGGCGCTTCGAAGTCATCCCACGCCGGGCCTCCTCGGTCGAGGACCTGTTGGGCGGGGGCTTCAGCACGCTCACCAGCAAACGCGGGCAGGGGACCGTGCAGGGGAATGCCGTCTGGGAGCAGGGACGCTGGATGGTCGTCTTCAAGCGCGCCATGGAGACGCGGGATCCCGACAACGACGCCGCGTTCGGGCCCGGGCGCATGCAGACGGTCGCCTTTGCGGTCTGGAACGGAGAAAACAAGGAGCGCAACGGGCAAAAGGCCGTCGCGCCCTGGCTCCAGTTGATCATTGATCCGATCCCTTCTGAGCGAGTCGAGAAGAAGGAGAGCTGAAACCGATGCATTACCTGAGGATAGTCTTGAGCGGCATGGTCTTGTTCGGCCTGGTGGGCGTCGCTCACGCGGCGTCGGACGCGACGACCGACAAGAAAAGCGTGGCGCTGACGCCGGACAAGGCTGCGGACAAGAAGCAGAAGGACATCATCGCGATGGCCGAGGAGTTTGGGTTGATCGTCGGACCTGTCACCGAGGACATCCGCAAGGAGCTCAACCTCCGGTCGGCCGAAGGCGTCGCAGTGTTCGAGGTGATCGGCGACAGCCTGGCGGAGTCGGCCGGCATCAAGGTGGGTGCGGTCATCGCCGAGATCAATAAAAAGCCGGTCCGCACTCTGGAAGACTTCGGGCGGCTGATGGCCGAGGTGCTCCCTCAGGGCAATTTCACGATCGGCACATGGGAGCCCACCAATCCGGAAAATCAAGGCCAGGCCGGACAGATGAACTTCCATTTCGTGCCCAAGCGCACGGATTAGCGCGGGCCTCGCCTAGGTTCGAGCGCATGCGGAGAGCCGGCATGAGACGAGGAGCATTCGCGGCGGGCCTGGTGGCCTTCCTGCTGGTCGGGTTCGGCACTGCCCTGTTCCAAGAGGGAGCCGGGCAGGACAAGAAATCCCCGAAAGAACCCTGGATTGCGGAGATCGAAAGCGTCTTCGTCCGCTCGGAGGTCTGCCGCCAGTGTCATGACCGGCACTATGAGGAGATGGCCGGGCTCCGAGAGCTGACGATGGACCTCAAGCTGATGGGCCGGGTGGATGCGGCGCTGCTCCACGGAACCGCTTTGCCCTCGCCGATCTTCCGCGCCGTGATGGGGGTCTGGCTGCAGACCAATCCCAGCGCGGCCAAGAAACAACAGTGCCTCTCCTGCCATGCCCCGGCCGTGACGATCTTCCCGCAGTACACGGACCGGATCATCGCGCAGGTCCTGTCCGGCAAGGTCACAGTCGAAGGCATCAGCTGCGCCTCCTGCCACCTCGTCGAAAAGCTCGCTGACGCTCCCAAGAAGATCCCGTCCTATCAACTGACAGCCGGCAAGACCATGTACGGTCCGCTCAAGGACCCGGAAGACAACATGATCCATACATCCTTCCATTCCCCCCTTTACAAGGGCGCGAATTTCTGTACCGCGTGCCATTTCGAGAAGCTGCGCGACAACCGGAGCCCCACCATCGACAGCGAGATTCTGGAAGGCACCGTGTGCCAGTCCTGCCACATGGAGCAGTCGACAGGCAGTTCGACGTCGAAGCGTGGGGCCATGACACGCGAGATCGGCCGCAATTACTTCCGCGGCATTGTGATCCCCGGATTGATGCTGAAGAACCGGAACCTGCAGGCCGAGTGGATGCCGCGCCTTGAGATCGACGCCAAGAAGAACGGCACCAAGGTGGAAGGCCAGGTGGCTGTCATGAACGGCGCCGTGCCGCACAATTTCCCGGACGGCGATCCCGTCCTCAAGCAGTTCTTCCTCGCGGTCACCGTCAAGGATAAGCAAGGACGCCCGCTGGGTTCCTTCCAGAAGACGTTCGGGACCCCGTACGAGCAGCTCCTGGATCAACCCCTGGGTGACATCCTGGTCAAGGGCGGGACGACCAAGCGGATCCCCTTCGAGCTGACGCTGAGTGAAGAGGGCGAAGGTCTGCAGATCGAGGCGGTCCTGACTTACAGCCTGATTCCCAAGCCTGCCCCCGCGCTGCTGGACGGGTACCTGAAAACACTCCAGTCGGACGCGGAGCGTGAGCGCGTCAAAAAACTGATCGCAGAGTACGCTGAACCCCGCATCTTGACGTTCAGAACGAAGCCCCTCTAGTAGGACAGCCACCCACCCGTGCGTGGCTGAACATCGCGAGACAGGGAGCAAGCGAGCTATGGGATGGACATCTCGGCAAGTGAAGACGCTCACAATCAGCCTCGCCATCCTGGGTGTGGTGGTGGGGGTCGGATGGTTTCAAGGCACGTTTGCCGCCAAGGTCGATGACGAGGGCCCGATGACACCGGAGCGGGTCTTCCCGGCCTCCTCCAAGTGCAAGAAGTGCCACATCCGCGCCAATGAGGAATATGAAGAATCGACCATCGCGCGGGCGATTGTCTCGCCAACGTTCCGAGCCATGTTGGAAGACTACGTGAGCAAAGGAAAGGACAAGCGCTATTGCCTCAACTGCCACGCGCCCCAGTCGCTCGTGTTCTCGGATCTGGTCGATTCCATGGTCAAGCAAATCATCTCCGGGGACCCGACGTTCGAGGGGGTCGGCTGCATCCAGTGTCATCTCATCAAAGCGGTGGATCCGAATGTAAAAGGCCATCCCTCCGTCAAATTGGAGCCGGGTCGGATCGTCTTTGGGGGCTACAAGGACTTTCTTGAGAGCAAGGCACACGATTCGCAGTACCTGGATATTTTCAAGAAATCGGACCTCTGTCTCGCCTGTCATACCGTTGCCCCGCCAGGGGTGCCGACGGCCGAAGCCGTCGGGAACTGGAAGGGCAGCAAAGCTGCCAAGGAAGGGAAGAACTGCCAGACCTGTCACATGCCGCAGGGCTTCGACTCGTCGGCGAATGAGGAGAAGAAGCGGGACATCGCGGGGCATGAGTTCAACGGCAAGTCCCCGGCCCTTCGCAAGCAGGCCTTTGACCTGGACTACGAGACTGATATCCAGGGAGCCAAGACCAAGCTGACCGTGAAGGTAAAAAACCTGGTGCCACACAACGTGCCCACCACGCACCCGATCTGGAATCAGGTGTATCTGCAAGTCATCATCAAAGGACTGAACCTCCGTGAGGTCTTTAAAGAGAAGCGCATCTACGGTCGCATCTTCGCCGATGCGAAAGGTAATCGGACGCTGATGGACCATGATGCGGTCAAACTGCTGGAGGATACGACCCTCAAAGCCGAGGAGACTCGCGTGGAGACCTTTACCTTCCCGACGCCGGAGGCGACTCCCTCATTCGACGTGGAGATTTCGATCCACTACGCCACCGCCGGCGAGTTGTGGCCGGAGGCTTTCGCCAAGCGGGTCGCCTCGTTCACGCTGAAGGGCTTTACGGACCCAGTCTTCAAACCCTCAGAAATCACCAAGCGGTGCGGCAACACGAAGGTGACGGAGGGGAAGATACAGAAAAGGCCGTGCCCCTAATCCCTACTCGAAAACGACTGTGGAGCCGGGCGACTTGGAGCGGAAGATCTGGATGGCCGCGTAGATGTTCTTGGCGGGCTGGTTCAGGACGAGCTCCGATTCCGTGATGTGCGTGTCGATCAGCTCGAACGGCCCGCCGCTGTAGTAGAGCCGGCACTTGTCGATCTGGCAGTTTTTGTACACGTGGTTGTCCAGCACCAAGTCCTCCTTGGTAAAAGTCTTCTGATCCACCACAATGTACTGAGGTTCTACAGGCATGATAGAGCGACTATAGCAGGTCGCTTCGTTTCAGACAAGCCTGGTCTCGCTCTCACCGTGTGACTTCCATCACGAATCGTCGGAGGCGCTCGAAGTACGGGGCGCCCCCGATCCGCACCAGATCGTTGTGGTCAGCTCCGTGTACGACGTACAGATCCTTTGGCGGGCGCGCCGCCTCGAAGACCGCCTGCCCCAGTTGAAGCGGTACGAGGCTGTCGCGGTCTCCGTGAACGACGAGGACCGGCAGGCGCACCTCGCGCAGCCTGTTGGCGAGATTGAACTCCGCGCTCACCAGCCAATGCATGGGGAGCCCCCAATAGTGAAATCGGGCCAAGGCCTCGACGGAGGGGAACGCGGACTCCAGGATCAGGCCGGCTGCCGGTCGTTGGCTTGCCAGGGTGCCGGCCACCGCCGCGCCCAGGGACCGGCCGAAGAGCACGATCCGTTCCGGAGGGACCTGCTTGGATCTGGTGAGGACCTCATAGGCGGCCAGCGCATCCTGGTAGAGGCCGGGCTCTGAGGGCATGCCCTCACTTCGCCCGTAGCCGCGATAGTCGAAGAGGAATACGGACAGTCCTATGCTGTGGAGCGCCGCCAGGTTCTCCAGGCGGTGGATGATGTTGCCGGCGTTCCCGTGACACCACAGTAGCACCGCTGGAAGGCCCCTGGCCGGCGCGTACCAGCCGAACAGGCGGGTCCCGTCCTGGGCCTGGAACCAGACCTCTTCGAGGGGGAGCCCGCTGAGGCGAGCCCAGTCCCTGTCCTCCCATGGCGTCGGATGGTAGACCAGGAGCTGATCAAGCACGAAACGCTCTCCTCCTAGAAGTAGACCTGCACGGACAGCACCGTTTCATTGTCGTGACGGTCCCAGTGGTTGAACTCCAGCCGCAGGGCCAAGTTTTTCTGCAAAGTGAATCGCTGCTGGAACGAGAACCGCCAATCGTCGGAAACTTCGCCAACAGGATACCGGAGATACGTGGTCGACAGCAGGACCTTCCACCGTTCCGTGAGATCAGCCAGCAGGCCAACGGTGCCCCCTCCGCCGACACGGTGATTCTGCTCGAACGCGTGGCTGTAGTTCGCGTCCACCTCGGCGAAGGCGAAGTACATCTCGTGGCGCAGCCAATGCGTTTCCGCTGCCGCGCCGATGCCTCCGTTCAGGTAGGCGTTGCCGCAGTAGCGACAGTCGTGTCGGTTAACCGTGTCATAGCCGGCGCTGATCTTCCACGACGGGCTTTTGAACAGCGAATCCATCGGTGTCAATGACACGATGTCTGCCAGTTTGAACCGTTCCAGCCGGTGCTGGTCGCGCCTGAAGTAATGCCGCAGGCTGAACGACATCAACTCGATCTGCGCCCCGGGCGTGAAGCCGGTGTCGGGGTCCAGGAGGTCGTGGTAGCCGGCCCGCACGGACATCTCTTCGAAGAACTCGTCTTGCCGCCAGCCTCCGCCGACCCCGACCCGCGACGTCCCGTGACCCAGCTCGGGCCGCTCGGTGAACGGCACGATGGAGGTGTCCACTGAAGGGATCTTGATCCTGCTGCGGGTGACGAGCAGGGCGCGCTGCCGGTCTCGGTAGGGAGCGACGTCGGCTTCGGGAGCCGTCGCGCTCCGGTACCGCAAATAGTCAGTTGCCAGATCCATGACGAAGGTCTGCCGATCGAGCGGGAGGCGCGTGAACTCCGCCGAGTCAGCCGCTGCGGGATCGATGATCAGTCGACGGAACCACTGATCTTCCGTCTCGGACAGCATGTCCCGTTTCCGCCGGATCTGAGTGCTGCGGGAGGGTCGGTAGGCAATGTCGGCGACGAGGTCGGGGTACTGCGTGACCACGCGAACGGTGTCGGCGGGCACTGTCCAGGCGACGAATTGATCGGTGAGATGCAGCCTGGGATCGGCGACCTCCAAGAGGGAAAGGATGTGGTACGAGCAATTCTCCTTGAAAAAAAAGTAATCGAAGTAGGCGTTGCCCAGCTCCCAGGCATGCATGAGCATCCGCGTGATCTGTTCTGCCGACAGGTTGAGGCGGTATTCCCAGATGTCGCGGTTTTCGAAGTCCCGGTATTCCTGGACCTTGATGTAGTAGGGGATGGTCGAAAAATAGCCCTTGAACCCGCCGGCCATTCCCAGGATGGCGAAGGCGAATTCGTTCTCGGTCGTCACTTCCGCGGCATAGTTGATCGTGTAGGCCAGCAGTCGCGTCTGCTCCGTCTGGCCCTTCTGGTCGATGCGCAGAAAGGTATGACCGAACATGGAGGAAGGGTTGTTCAGGAACGCCGAGGCGAAGATCAGCGTGATGGATTGCGGATTCATCTCGGCGAACCAGGACTGGAACCGTTCGCAGGCTTGCGGAGGCAAGCGACGGTCGTCGATGGCCAACTCTGATTTCAGCCAGTGGTAGCGAGCCACAAACGCGCACTGCGCGGGCTGGCGGGACCGGCCGACCAGCTCATTGGAGAAAAATTTGGCGAGGGTCGCCTCCAATTCTGCCTGCGGGTCCGTCTTGCCGGCGGGAGCCATGAAGAACCCGGGATCATCCGCTTCGCTGGTGTAGCCGCCTCCGAGGTCCTCGCGATAATGCAGCAGCAGGTGCCAGTAGCGCTGCTCGGAGAGCCGTGCCTCACGCGCCCGCCGGATCAGATCGGTGAGATA
>DASQRT010000041.1:0-7258 GCA_035642795.1 Nitrospirales bacterium | reverse complement strand
TTCTTGGCTCCGAGCGCCACGAAGTCGTCCTGCAGGTCCTTGCTGTAGCCTCCGTAGGCGTAGCGGAAGAACCGGTAATGGAAGCCCTTGATCTGCCGGCCGTACATCATCTGCAACTCGGACAGGAAGACGAGCTGTTGGAACTTGACATCCCCGTCGATGCCGTACGGCGCGACGGTCTTGAGGAGGAACAATAAGAGGAGGCGGTCAACGATGGTCTCGGCGGGCGAACGCACGCCGGATTATGGCCACACCCCCGCAATCCTTGTCAACGCCGATCCCGCTTGACTGCCGCAAGTGGAATACGGTAATAATAATCGTTCTCAATTAGCCGGAGTGGACCATGCGGCACGCCAAGGAACTGGGGATCCTGCGGGAGCACCTCGCCAAGCACGGGCTGAAGGTCACCAAGCAGCGGGAGGTCATCCTGGACGCTTTCCTGCGCAATGAGCACATCACGGCCGAGCAGCTCTACCGGATGCTGGGCCGCCACAAACCGCACATCGGCCTGGCGACCATCTACCGAACCCTGAATCTGCTGTGCGAATCAGGCATCGCCCAGGAGCGGCACTTCGGCTCGCAGACCCACTATGACAACGTGGTCCACAAGCGCCACCACGACCACATGATCTGCACCCACTGCGGGGCGATCATCGAGTTCGAGAACTGCGATATCGAGCACCTGCAGGAGGAAGTCGCCCGGCGGCACGGGTTCACCATCACCACGCACAAGCTGGAGCTCTATGGCCTCTGCAGCAAGTGTAAAAATTGAAGGACAGGTGTTAATGGCCGTGCTGGCCGGCATCCTTCTGGCCAGCGTGGCGGGCCTGCAGCCCGCCTCGCCGGCCGACGCGGCTGACCGGCTGGTGATCTATTCGGGCCGCAAGGAGAAGGCGGTCAAGCCGGTCGTGGACGCCTTCACGAAACAGACCGGCATCCAGGTGGACATGAAGGTCGGCAAGACCTCGGGTCTGGCCAACGAGATCCGCATGGAGAAGACCCGCCCGCGCGGCGATCTCTTCATCTCCACGGAAAGCGGGATCGTGGAGATCCTGACCAAGGAAGGTCTGCTGGACCCGTACCAGTCGGCCGCGACCAAGGCCGTGCCCGAGGACTTCCGGAGCGCGGCAGGGACGTGGACCGGGATCTCCGGCCGGGCGAGGATCATCCTCTATAACAAGAACCTGGTCCCCGAAAAAGAGGTGCCCCGTTCAATCTTCGAGCTGACCAACCCCATATGGAAGGGGAAGCTCGCCATCGCCGGGACCCGCGAGCGAACGACGCTGGCGTGGGCCACCGCGCTCGTCGCGGTCAAAGGGGAGGCGTTCACCCGCGACTACCTCAAGGGCCTGCACGAGAACGACCTCAAGATCCTGACGGACAACACCGAGGTCTGGCAGGGCGTGGGGCGCGGCGAGTTCGCGATCGGCCTGACCAACTCGCCCAACTACTACCTGGCACGACAGAACAACCTGCCCGTGGGCGTGGTGTACCCGGACCAGGACACGAAGGGGTTCGGCACGCCGATCAATCCCAACGTCGCGGCCGTGATCAAAGGCGCCACCAATCCGGAAGCCGCCCGCAAGTTCATTGATTTTCTCCTCGGGCCCGAAGGCCAGCGCATTCTCGTCACGCAGGACTACGAGATCCCCCTGATCGCCGACGTGGACTCGAGCGAGGTCCCCCCGCTCAATTCCATCAAACGGACCGCCGTCACGGCCCAGCGGCTCGCCGACCTGGAAGAGGCGACGCTCAAGCTGCTCACCTCGCTGAATCCGAACTGGTGAGATGGCGCAGGCCGGCCCCCTCACCCTCACACCCTCGGCGCCGCTGGCCCCGGCCTCCGGCTGGCTTGCTCAGATCGGGACCTTCCTGTTGCTGGTCGGCGTGGGCCTGCTGGTCCTGCCCCCGCTGCTTTTCCTGGCCGCCGCGGCGCTGAAAGCCGGCGAACTTGGGGCCGTCACGATTGGTTCGCTCGTCGGCCTGGCCGTCACGACCCTGTCGCTCGCGACGCTCGCGACGATCTGGGCGATGCTCCTGGCCCTGCCGCTCGCCTGGCTCGTCGTCCGCACCGATCTGCCCTTCCGGACTCTCTGCCGATGGCTGGCGGTGATCCCGCTCGCGATCCCGTCCTACATCGGCGCCATGGCCTACATCGCGCTGCTGGGGCCGGTCGGCTCGGTCAATACCTGGTTGAGCGCGCTCACCGGATCCCCCCAGCAGTGGGTGAACATCTACGGGTTCTGGGGCGGGGTCTTCGTGCTGGGCCTCTTCACCTATCCGTACATCTTCCTGCTCGTCAGCGCGGCGCTGGAGGCTACCAATCCCTCCGTCGAAGAGACCGCGCGCTCGCTCGGCGAAAGCCCGCTGGGCGTGTTGCGCCGCGTCACGCTGCCGATGCTCCGACCGAGCATCTTGGCGGGAGGGCTCCTCGCCTTCCTCTACGCGCTGTCGGACTTCGGCTCGCCGTCGCTGCTCCGCGTGCAGGTGTTCACCACCGCCATCTATCACCAGCTCAACACGCGGTTCGATCAGGCCGCCGCCGCCCTCCTGTCGTTCGTGCTCGTCCTAATCACCATCGCCGTCCTGGCCGGGCAGCAAATGCTCTTGCACCGGCGCTCGTACGTCACGATCACCGGCACGGCGCGGCTCGCGCGGCCTCTTCACCTCGGCCGGTGGCACTGGCCCGCCACCCTGCTGACGGGCGCGATCCTGAGCCTGTCGGTGTTCATCCCGCTGGGAGTGCTGCTGGTGCAGACCGGCTCAGTCGGCCACTTCCTCGAAGTCGTCAGCGAGCAAGGCGACTACATCAAGAACAGCCTTTTGATGGCGGGCCTCGCCGCCACGCTTGCGGTGATCCTCGGGCTCCTCATCGCGTTCACCGCCCGGCGTACGCCGCCCCGCACCGGCGCGCTGCTGTCCGGCACCATCCAGATCGGTTACGCGATACCGGGCACCGTCCTCGGCTTGAGCCTGATCCTCCTGTACAACACTTACGTCCCATGGGTGTACGGCACGGTCGGGATCCTTGTTGTGGCCTATTTGATCCGCTTTCTGACCCAGTCGGTCCAGGGCGTGGACGCAGCGTTCGCCGGCATCAACCCGCACCTGGAAGAAGCGGCCCGCTCGCTTGCCGCCTCCCCCTGGCGCGTGCTGCGCCGCGTCCTCGCGCCCCTGGTCCGTCCCACGCTGTTCGCGGTCTGGGCGCTCGTGTTCATCTCCGCCATGAAGGAGCTCGACGCCACGCTGCTGCTGCGGCCAGCCGGGTTCGACACGCTGCCAGTGCGGATCTACATCCACACCGTGGAGGCGGAGTACGCGCGGGCGGCGGTCATGGCCCTGCTGCTCATCGCGTTCACGGCGCTGCCGTGGATGGTGGTCACGCGGCTGCGGGAGAAGAAACTCGTATGACGCTGATTGCGCTGTCCCATATCTCGCTCACCTACCCCAACGCCGCCGCGCCGGCCCTGTCCGACCTCACGCTCGCGGTGGAAGAAGGCGCCACCCTGTCCATCCTGGGCCCCAGCGGCTGCGGCAAGACCACGGTGCTCCGGGCCATCGCTGGCTTCGAGCGGCCCCAGGACGGCGCGATCACGATCGCCGGCCGGCCGGTCAGCGACGCCGCCCATTGGGTGGTGCCGGAGGAGCGCGGCGTGGGCATGGTCTTTCAGGACTACGCGTTGTTCCCCCACCTCACCGTGGCGGAGAACGTCGCCTTCGGGCTGCAGCGTCTGGAGAAGCCGGCCGCTACGCGCACAATCGCCCAGACGCTGGACCTCGTCGGGCTCTCCGGCTTCGAGGACCGCTATCCGCACGAGCTCTCCGGCGGCCAGCAGCAACGCGTGGCCCTCGCCCGCGCGCTCGCCCCTAAGCCCATCGTCCTGCTCCTGGACGAGCCGTTCAGCAACCTGGATCCCGACATGCGGGGCCAGATGCGGGAGGAGGTGGAGGAAATCCTCCGGCTCACCGGCACGACGGCCGTGCTCGTCACGCACGACCACGACGAAGCCTTCGCCATGGCCGACCGGGTCGCCGTCCTCAACCACGGCCGGCTGGAGCAGGTAGACACGCCAGAGGCCATCTACCACACACCCTCGACGCCCTTCGTCGCCAACTTCGTCGGTCAGGCTGACTTTCTCCTGGGCCACGTGGATAACGGCAAGATCCACACCGAGGTGGGCATCTTCGAGAACGTCGGGGGGCATCCCACGGGCGCGGCCGTCGAGATCATGATCCGGCCTGACGATGTGCACATCGTGCCAGCCTCGCCGGGCGGGGCGCGGATCGTCGGGCGCCAGTTCCGGGGCTCCGAGAACCTCTATACCGTGATCCTGCCCTCCGGGCAGCACCTGCACAGCAGCGAGGGCTCCACAACGGTCTACCCGATCGGCACCTCGGTGGACCTCAAGATCGTGGCAACCCACATCGTCACGTTCCCGAAGAGCTAGCAATTTTTTGTGCATGTAATTGAGAACGAGTCGCAATTACATTTTCAACAAGGAGGAACACCATGCGACGTCTTGCCATCATCGGGGCTCTCTCGGCCTGTCTCCTGGGAGGCGCCTCAGTGGAAGTCATGGCCGACGAGCAGACCGAGAAGGCTCTCGAAGAGCGGGTCAAGAGGCTGGAAAAGCTGGTAGAGGAACTGACGAAGCACGGAGTAAAGGAAGCGACGGAGGAATGCAAAGAGAAGAATGAGAAGGGGGAATGCAAAGAGAAGCAGGAAAAGACGGCCGCGAAACCGCTCGATCTTAGTAGCCCCGGCGGCGGCAAGCTCATCTACGCCAAGCCGTTCGTGTCATCGCCGAAGGCGACGGTCGGCGGGTACATGGACCTGCAGTATAGGCTGTTCAACAGCAGCAACTCGACGGGTGTTGGGCAGTCCGGCAACGGCCAAGGCAGCAGCACATTCGACCAACAGCGGTTCGTGCCGTTCTTCTACTCGGACATCACCGACCGCATAAAAGTCGCCTCCGAAGTCGAAATTGAGCACGGCATCCGGTCCAAATCCAACGACGGCTCGAGCATCGAGGTGAGTGTGGAGTTCGCGACGATTGACTACCTGATTACGGAACCGATCAACCTCCGGGCCGGCATCATCTTGTTACCGGTCGGCAAGTTCAACCTACTGCACGACTCGCCACTCAACGAACTTGCGGACCGGCCGCTGGTGGCTACCGCCGTCATTCCGTCCACCTTGTCAGAGACGGGCGCCGGATTCTACGGCACGGTTTATCCCAGCCGGTTGTCGAAGGTGGATTACGAGCTGTACGTGACACAAGGCTTCAACGGCTACCGCAAAGACAGGTCGCCGGTCATCACGGCGGATGCGGGCCTCAGGGACGCGCGTCAACGCGTGTCGACGGTAGACGATGGGCTGGACAACAACGATGGCAAGGCCGTCGTCGGGCGCGTCGCCTTTAGTCCGATCCTAGGCGTCGAGGTCGGCGGCTCCGGATACTTCGGCTCGTACGATCCGGCCAGCAAGCGGCCGCTGAGCATCTGGGCCGCGGACTGGACCTTCCAGCGCGGGCCTTTCCGACTCATCGGCGAGGCCGCGTGGGTCTATGCCCGCGACAACAATCGCACCTTGGACGGGGGGTTTGCACTCGACGCTAACGGCCGACCGCTGCCGCGCCGCATGGATGGGTTTTATATAGAGGGCGATTATCATTTCATGCCCGACACGCTGAGGCGCTGGGCGCCGTCCCACTTCACAGAGGCCTCCACCTTCACAGCCGTCGTCCGCTGGGACGAGGCGAACACCAACAGCGAGTTTGCGGATACGGCGCGCCAGCGGCTGACCTTGGGGCTGAACTTTCGTCCCATCTCGGACACGGTCTTCAGGGCGGATTACCAATTCAACTTTGAGGATGGAAAGAACAACCGCATCAGAAACGACGGGCTGGTCCTGTCCGTGGCCACCTACTTCTAGCGTGGCGGGCGCCTTGCTTTTCAGAGGAGGGCAACGATAAGATGCCGCGCTTTCTCATCGAAAGGCCGCGGCCATGATCTGGAAGCAGGTCTCGCTTCTGACGGTCCTCCTGCAAGCCGGGTGCGCGGCGCTGGAGGGAAAGCCGACCGCAACATCGCCGTGCGCCTTCGACCAGGTATGGGACACCTCCATCGTCGCGCTCGCAGGGGCCCGCCTCCAGAAGACCGACAAGGCCGCCGGCGTGCTGGAGACGAACTGGGTGGAAGTCGAGAGCGCGACGCAGGCGGGTATCATGCAACGCAACGTCAACAAAGAACGAGTGAGATACATAGTGGAGGTGAAACGAGAAGGGACCGGGGCCGCGGCCACGGTGCTGCAGCTCCGGGAAGCCTGGTCGCCCATGGGCGTGATGATGAATCGGTGGCGAGCCGTGCCCGGCAACCCGAATGAAGAAGCGGCCGTCGCCGCTGAGATCACACGGCGCCTCAAGGAAAAGGGATGTTGAGGCTCGTGGTGACCGCCGCCTTGCCCCTCTGGGTTGCCCTCGCTCCGATCGTTGATGCCTCCGAGACAGGGGGCCGCATCTGGGACCCCGACCTGAAGCGGTACCTGACCGAAGAAGAGCTCGGCAAGGTCGAGGTGTACCTCACCGAGGAGCAGGCCCTGAAGCTCCTGTTCCCCAAGTCTCAGACCATCAAGGCCGAGGAGCTTCGGCTCACGCCCGAACAGAAGGCCAGGATCCAGGAACGGATCGGCTGGAAGTTCCCCGAAGAAAGCTTCCGCGCCTTCAAGGCGGAAACCAACGGCAAGATCGACGGCTACGCCGTCATTCAGGAGACCATCGGCAAACACCGGCCGATCACCTACCTCGTCGGCGTGACGCCGGATGGCAAGGTCTCCGACGTCGAGATCCTGGTGTACCGGGAGAGCAAGGGAAGCGAGGTGCGGAGAAAGCGGTTCAATTCGCAGTACGAGGGCAAGACCGTGCTGGATCCGATCCGCATCAACAAGGACATCATCAACATCACGGGCGCCACGATGTCGGTCCGGTCGGTCAGCGCCGGCGTGAAGCGCGCCCTCGTCCTGATCGACGAGTTCTACCTCAACCCCCGCTGACGCCACCGTGCGCCACTTCAACACCCGGTTCCGCCTCCTCGACACCGATCGCAACATCCGCCTGCTTTACACGCTGTTCATCCTGATGATCTTCGCCGGGTTCCTGTTCACGATCTACTGGGCGCACAGCATGACCGGCCTCTCGTACTCAGGAATTGCGCAGCATTACCTCGGCTCGGACCAGACCTTCGGGCAGCCCAAGTCCTT
>DASQRT010000040.1:0-8089 GCA_035642795.1 Nitrospirales bacterium | reverse complement strand
CGGGTTTGAGGGAGGACAGATGCCCCTGACCAGGCGCGTGCCCAAGCGCGGGTTTACGAACATCTTCAAGCAGGAGTGGGCCGTCGTGAACCTCCGCGACCTGAACCGGCTCGAAGGCGTCCAGGATGTGACTCCGCAAGTCCTCACGCAAGCCGGCCTCGTGCGTGGGCGGGGAGCCAAGGTCAAGGTCTTAGCAGAAGGCTCGTTGTCGCGGGCGATCCATGTCCAGGCGCATCGGTTCAGCGAGGCCGCGATCGCCAAGATTCAAGCCGCAGGAGGGGTAGTAGAGGTTCTCGACGGTGCTTGAGCGGCTGATCACGAATTTCAAGAACGTCTTCAATATTCCGGAGCTGCGGAATCGGATTCTTTTCACGCTCGGGATGTTGGCAGTCTATCGGATTGGCGCGCACATCCCGACCCCGGGCATCAACAACGACGAACTCGGCAAGTTCCTGCAGGACAAGGGCGGAGCGCTCCTCGGTTTTCTCGATATCTTTTCCGGCGGCGCTCTTTCGCGCTTGACGATCTTCGCGCTCGGCATCATGCCGTACATCAGCGCGTCGATCATCCTGCAGCTGCTGACAGTCGTGATTCCCCACTTGACGAAGCTGGCCAAGGAGGGGGAACGCGGCCGAAAGAAGATCGTACAGTACACCAGGTTTGGCACGATCGCAATCGGCTTGATCCAGTCGTTCGGGATCGCCATCGGGCTTGAAGGCATGAACCGCGGCGCCTTCGTGCAGGCTCCCGGCTGGAGCTTTCGCCTGATGACCATGCTGACGCTGACTGCTGGCACGGCCTTCTTGATGTGGCTCGGGGAGCAGATCACCGAGCGGGGGATCGGCAATGGCATCTCGCTGATCATCTTCGCGGGGATCGTCGCCCGCCTGCCGGCTGCGGTGGTGGAGACCTATCGGCTGTTTGAAGTCGGTCAGTTGACAGGATTCTGGCTGGTCATGCTCATCGCCGGGATGGTCGGCGTGATCGCGGCGATCGTGTTTCTGGAGACCGGCAGGCGTAAGATCCCGGTGCAGTACGCCAAGCGCGTGGTGGGGCGGCGGGTGTTCGGCGGGCAGAGCACACACATCCCCCTCAAGATCAACACGGCGGGGGTGATTCCGCCGATCTTTGCCTCGTCGATCATTGCGTTTCCGGCGACGATCGCCGGGTTCATCCAGATCCCCTGGGTCCAGCAGGCTGGCACCATGCTCGCCCCGGGGTCGGTGACCTACACAATCCTGTATGTCAGCCTGATCGTGTTCTTCTGTTATTTTTATACGGCTGTGGTGCTGAACCCGGTGGACATCGCCGACAACATGAAAAAATATGGGGGATTCATTCCGGGTATCCGCCCGGGCCAGCGGACCTCAGACTATATCTACCGGGTTCTGAACCGCGTCACCTTCGCGGGCTCGCTCTACCTGGCGGGGGTGTGTATCATTCCGGAAATCCTGATCTACAAACTCGGTGTGCCGTTCTACTTCGGCGGCACCTCGTTGTTGATCACCGTCGGCGTGGGCTTGGATACGGCACAACAGATCGAGTCGCACATGCTCATGCGCAACTATGAAGGGTTCTTGGCCAAGGGACGGCTGAAAGGACGAAGCGGGTAGGCGTATGCGCCTGGTCTTTCTCGGAGCGCCTGGCGTGGGCAAAGGAACGCAGGCGCAGCGCTTGGCTGCGCAGGAGAAGATCCCCCATGTCTCCACGGGAGAGATCCTGCGGGAGTCTGTCAAGCGCGGCACGCCGCTCGGACTGCAGGCGAAGGGCTACATGGACTCGGGCAAGCTGGTGCCGGATGAGGTGGTCATCGGACTCGTCCGGGAAAAATTGACGAGCCCGGAGTGCGCGCGAGGGTATATTCTCGACGGGTTCCCCAGGACGGTGGCGCAGGCCGAAGCGTTGGATCGGATGTTTAAAGAGACGGGTACCCCTGGCCTCGATCATGTGGTCAGCTTTGACGTCCCCAAGGAGGAGATCGTTCGCCGTCTCTCCGGGCGGCGCAGTTGCTCCACGTGCCAAACGGTTTATCACATCGAGCATGATCCGCCCAAGCGGGAGGGGATCTGCGACAAGTGCGACGGGGCGCTGGTGCAGCGGGCCGACGATAAGCCCGAAACGGTGTTGGCCCGGCTCAGAGTGTTCGACCAACAGACCAGCCCGCTCGTGGAGTATTACCAAAAACGGGGGCTCCTGCGGCGGGTGGACGCCACCGTCTCGATCGACCAGGTCTACAAGCGACTCCTGGCTGTAGTGCGCGCGACGAGGGTGGCATGACCGAGATCGAACTGAAGTCACCCGAGGAGATCGAGAAGATGAGCCGCGCGTCGCGGATTGTCGCCGAGGTCCTACAGGCGCTGCGCCACCAGATCAATCCAGGGGTGACGACGGAAGAACTAGATCGCTTTGCGGAGAAATTCATCCTGGAACGAGGCGGGAAGCCGGCGTTCAAGGGCTATCAGGTCCGTGACAAGATTTACCAGCACACCTTGTGTGTGTCAGTTAATGAAGAGGTCGTGCACGGCATTCCTTCGCATCGCGTGCTCAAAGAGGGCGACATCGTGGGACTGGACGTTGGGGTCGTCGTGGACGGATATTATGGGGATGCCGCCATTACGGTTCCGGTCGGCGTTGTCTCGGACGAAACGCGCCACCTGTTGCGGGTGACGGAAGAGGCACTCCACAAGGGGATCGCCCAGGCCGTTGTTGGCCATAGGATATCCGACATCTCCTACGCTGTGCAGAGCCACGCGGAAGGGGCAAACTTTTCCGTCGTAACAGAGTTCGTGGGACACGGAATCGGCCGGCGACTGCACGAAGAGCCACAGGTGCCGAACTACGGCGAGCCCGGAAAGGGGCCTCGCTTGAAACCGGGGATGACGCTGGCGATCGAGCCGATGGTGAACATGGGACGGCCGGAGACCAGGCTGCTGGCCGATGGCTGGACGGCCGTAACCCGAGACGGAAGTCTTTCGGCCCACTTCGAGCATACGATCGTTGTGACTGAAGCAGGTCCACGGATTCTGACGAAACTGTAAGGGACGGAGTGACTAGGAGCGATGGCTAAGGAAGATGTGATCGAAGCGCAAGGGACCGTCGCCGAGACGCTGCCGAACGCCATGTTCCGCGTCCAATTAGACAATGGGCACAAGATCCTGGCGCACATTTCTGGCAAAATGCGGATGAATTTCATCCGCATTTTGCCGGGTGACAAGGTCACAGTAGAGCTCTCGCCCTACGATCTGACGCGAGGGCGGATCACATACCGGTTCAAATAGCAGAACCGTCCCTGGAGGGGGCTCAGCGGCCATGAAAGTGAAATCTTCGGTCAAACCGATCTGCTCGAAATGTAAAGTGGTCCGGCGTCGCGGGATCGTCCGAGTGCTCTGCCCGAATCCCCGGCACAAACAACGGCAAGGGTAGTGAACACCCAGAGAGGAGAGACGGGGCATGGCGCGTATCGCCGGAGTTGATCTCCCGCGGGAGAAACAGGTCCACGTCGGGTTGACTTACATCTACGGCATCGGGCGGTCGCTCGCCGCCCAGATCCTGTCCAAGGCGGGAGTCGCGCCGTCGACGCGCGTAAAGGATCTCCGTGAGGATGAGATCGTGAAGCTGCGCGAGATCATCGAGCGCGAGCACAAAGTGGAGGGAGACCTCCGCAAGGAAGTGTCGATGAACATCAAACGGCTCATCGACATCGGGTGCTATCGCGGGCTCCGTCACCGCCGGGGGCTGCCGGTGCGAGGGCAGCGAACCAAAACAAACGCTCGGACGCGAAAAGGGCCTAAGGGCCAAGGCAAAGCACGGAAGACGCTCAAGGTCGGGTGACACGGGAAAAGGCCCCGTCTTGGCGGGGCCGGGGCGGGCGGGTGAGAGAGGAGGAACGGCATGGGGGTGAAGAAAGGCAAGAAGCGGGAAAAGAAGATCGTGCAGAGCGGCGTAGCCCACATTCAGGCCTCCTTCAATAACACGATCGTGACCATTACGGATATGAGCGGAAACACGGTCGTCTGGGCGAGCGCCGGCGACCAGGGCTTCAAAGGTTCCCGCAAAAGCACGCCGTTTGCGGCGACCCGGGCCGGTGAAGTGGCGGGCAAGAAAGCGATGGAGTGCGGCATGCGGCAGATCGACGTGTACGTGAAGGGTCCTGGCGCTGGGCGAGAGTCTGCCATTCGGGCGCTGCAGGCGGCCGGCTTGCGCATCAACATGATCCGGGACGTGACGCCGATCCCGCACAACGGCTGTCGTCCACCGAAACGGCGTCGGGTATAAAGAACACTGGGGGTATTGACTATCCGGCACATTTGGTCGAAGTGCCGGTTTCAGCAAGCTGGGCGGGGAGGAATATAGTGGCGAAATATCGTGGACCGGTCTGTCGGTTGTGTCGTCGGGAAGGGGTCAAGCTCTTCCTGAAAGGTTCCCGTTGCATGACGGAAAAGTGCGCTGTGGAACGGCGCGCCTATCCGCCCGGACAGCATGGGCAAGGGCGTCAGCGTGTCTCGGAGTACAGCGCCCAGCTTCGCGAGAAGCAGAAGCTGAAGCGCATTTACGGGATCCTGGAACGCCAGTTCCGGGGCACGTTTGCCAAGGCCGAACGCCAGCAGGGCATTACGGGCGAGAACCTGCTCCGGACCCTGGAGCGACGCTTGGACAACGTGGTCTACCGCATCGGCTTTGCGGCTTCCCGGAAGGAGGCGCGGCTCCTCGTGAATCACGGCCACTACCGCGTCAACGGTCGGAAAGTCAACAGGCCTTCCTTCCTGGTCAAGGAAAGTGATGTGATCGAGGTCAAGGAGCGCAGCCGGTCCATCGTTCCCATCGTCTCGGCGCTCGACGCCGTCGAGGGACGAGGCATCCCGGCCTGGCTGGACTTGGACAAGGCGAACTTCAGAGCCACGGTGCGAGGCTTGCCGACGAAAGACGACATTGCCTTGCCTGTGAACGAACAGTTGGTGGTGGACCTCTATTCGCGGTGACCTGCGCGTGACGCCCAGACCGGGCCACGCCAGCTGGCACACACCGCGTCAACCCGGCGATAAGGAGCCAGTATGCTGAAGGGAATGCGCGATTTTCAGATTCCGACGAAGGTCGAAGTCGACAAGGAGAGCTTGACCGCGACTTACGGGCGGTTTACCGCCGAGCCGTTCGAGCGCGGGTTCGGCACGACTGTCGGCAATTCACTGCGCCGGGTATTGCTGTCCTCGTTGTCGGGTGCTGCCGTCGTCTCCGTCAAGATCGAGGGCGTCCTGCACGAATTCTCAACGATTCCCGGCATCACCGAGGACGTCACCGACATCATCCTCAACGTCAAGAAGATCCGCTTCAAGCTCCATGCCGATAAGACCAAGACCATTCGCCTACGCAAGAAAGGGCCCGGGGTAGCCAAAGCCGGCGACGTGGAGCACGATGCGGATATCGAGATCCTGACGCCTGAACTTCACATTGCGACCCTGGATAAGGGCGCCGTGCTGGACATGGAGATCGTCGTCAAGCATGGGCGCGGGTACGTCTCGGCGGAACGGAACAAGGAAGAAGGCATGCCGATCGGCGTGATTCCCGTCGACGCCTTCTACTCTCCGGTCACCCGCGTGAACTACCTGGTGGAGAACGCGCGCGTTGGGCGGATGACCGACTACGACAAGCTGATTCTGGAAGTCTGGACCGACGGGAGCGTCTCGCCCGAGGACGCGCTGTCGTCCGCCGCGCTGATCGTGCGTGGCCATCTCGACATCTTTATCAAGGTCAAGGACATGGAAGAGGCGCTAGCGCAACCGGTGGCGCAGGAAGCCATCACGGAGATCAACAAGAACCTCCTGCGGAGCGTCAATGAGCTGGAACTCTCGGTCAGGGCCGCCAATTGCTTGAAGAACGCCAACATCAAGACCATTGCGGATCTCGTGCAGAAGACGGAAGCCGACATGTTGCGGACCAAGAATTTTGGAAAAAAGTCACTCAACGAAATCAAGGAGATCCTCGCTGAGATGGGCCTGGGCCTCGGTATGAAACTGGACCACCTCCCGCAAGGAACCGGTTCGGAAAAGCGAGAGTAGTAGGACGAGAGCATGCGACATCGGAAGAGCGGCCGACAACTCGGTCGGAACACCCATCATCGTCGCGCATTGTTTCGGAGCCTCGTCACCTCATTGCTGGAATACGAACGGATCGAGACGACCGAAGCCAAAGCCAAAGAACTCCGCATTCTCGCCGAACGTATGATCTCGTTAGGCAAGGAGGGGAGCCTGCATGCGCGCCGCCGCGCGGCGGCATATATACACGCCAAGCGCGTCGTATCCAAGCTCTTCAAGGAACTAGCGGGACGGTTTGCTGAGCGCAATGGCGGCTACACCCGCATCATAAAGACGCGGCGCCGGGTGGGGGATGCCGCGCCCATGGCTGTGATCGAATTAGTGACTCGCCCGGTTGACAAGAAAGAGGCGGACAAAGGACGCGCTGCCGATCAGAAAGGCGCAAGCGGAGGCTCCTCAAAGACCGGGGTCGCACCGGCGAAGGCATCCGCTGCCGCGGGCGCGTAAGACTCGCCGATCGGGCTCATCTTTGCCCACGTAGAGCCGCAGACAGCCCGCTCCCTGCCTTTACTCCCTGGCGATGGTGTGCTATAGTCCACGGCATGTTGGCAAAGATGACGCCGTCGACCTTGCGTGTCGCAAGAGCCGCGCTCTTGGGCACGATGCTTGCTTTGCTGGCGACGATTCTCGTGTTTGTTGCCGTTGGGCCAGCGCGTCGAGTCCCGCAGGCTTCCGTCCCCATCTTGCCACAGCAGGCAGATGCTGGCCTGCAGGGGTTCTCGTTTACCCAAAGCAAGGGCGGGCTCGTGGACTGGAAGATCCAGGCACGGCAGGCACAGCTGTTCGAGGCGGACGCCAAGGCGGTGCTCAACGACAATGTGCAGGTGACGCTGATGGGGGCCGACGGCGTCACCTTGACCGTGACCGGCGATGAGGGCACCATCAACACCGCGTCAAAAGATTTCGTGATCAGCAAGTATTCCGGCAACCTCGCCTTGATCCTGAACAGCGGGTTCACGATCTATACTCCGCGGATCAGGTGGGACAACCAGACACTTCGGATCTGGACCGACGAGCCGGTGCGGATCACCGGTCCCCGGCTGGAGGTCACGGGCCAGGGCATGGACGCGTTCCTTGTCTCCCGAGAAATGAGGGTCCGTCGCAATGTCCGCGTGGGGATTCACTAGCGCACTTCTCCTCGTGGGCAGCACCATCGTCTCCGCGGCACCACCGCCGGAGCCTTTGCCCACCCCCCTCACTGAGATCGTCATCACCTCCGAGTCCCTCGTATTCAAAGACCGTGACAATACGGCACTTTTCGCGGGAAAGGTGGTGATGGCCAAAGGGGACTTCGTGATGCGCGCCGACCAGATGGTCGTCTACTTCGACGGCACGCCGCCATCTCCACCCACCAAGAAAAGCGAGAAAGCAGGCCCACCGTCGTCGCCAGTCGTCACCGACCTGCCCACGTTCGGCAATCGGGCGGTCAGCGTAATCGACGCAACGGGTAACGTGGTCATTCAACGGGGCGAAAAGCGAGCGAAATCGAAGAAGGCGGTCTATCACCAGCGGGATGATACACTCGTCTTGACGGGCGATCCGGAGGCCTGGGAAGAAGGGTACCGGGTGACCGGCACAAAGATGACCATGTTTCTGAGGGAAGACCGAAGCATCGTCGAGGGGAGTCGGGTCGTCATCAACGATAGGGAACCCAAACCCCGGTGACGGACGTCATCGGGACCTCAGGAGACGGGAAGAGGCCCTACACGTTTGAGGCGCAGGGACTCACAAAGGCCTATCGCGGGCGGCGTGTTGTCAAGGGTGTGAGCCTCACGTTGCACGCCGGGGAGATTGTCGGGCTCCTCGGCCCCAACGGGGCGGGTAAGACAACGGTCTTCGACATGATGGTGGGCTTGACGCTGCCAGACGAAGGTGCCATCCTCCTGGGTGATGAGGCGATCACGGACCTGCCTATGTATCAGCGGGCGCGTCGCGGGATCGGCTACTTGCCACAGGAGTCGTCAGTGTTCCGCCGCATGACCGTGGAGCAGAACCTGGTG
>DASQRT010000039.1:0-2104 GCA_035642795.1 Nitrospirales bacterium | reverse complement strand
AGCGCGACTGTGTGCGCTGCACGCAATGTAGCCACGAATTCGACGCCCGTCTCGAAATGATGGAGAGCTAGAGCGGGTCCTGCCCCCGCATAGCCCAGCGCAGCTGGGCGTTTCGCCGTCGAGGCCCCGCAGACCCGGCTGTACGCCCCGCGCTGCATCTGGGCGCCCATGCGGTGTCACCCGCTGGTTTACGTTGAAAGTATTGTTCTGAGAAATTGCGACGCCTGCACGTAGATGCCCGGGCATTTGGACTCGCGTGGGCCGGCCACGTTCAACACGCGCACCTTGTGCTCATGTACCCAGGCCTTCACGGCTGACTCGCTGGGCGCTTCGGTCAAGTCCAGCATCAGGCACGGCTTGCCCAGTTTCCTCGCCACTTCGATCGTGTAGGCTGTTCCTTCCGTGGGGACTCCGCGTGTCAGGACGAGCGTGCCGTCCGAGTCGCGGACGTTCCATTCAGTGCGTTGCCAGTATTCCTCAGAGGGCGTTTCCGTCAACGGATAACGAGGAGCAAGCGGCCCGTCTTCGGCCTTTCGCCCCTTGGGGCACCACCCACCTGCCGGCATGCCCAGCTCCAGAGCGACGTCCAGCGCCGCGCGGTCCACGCCCGTCTGTCCGCCGGAGATCACTTTTTCAAACATGGAAGGTGTCGGGGGAGGGGAATCAGTCCCGTCTTAGCCGCTCCTCATACGGAGCGAGCTGTTTCAGCAACTCAGGCCCGCGCGGATCGTCCTTCAGCGACTCCAGGTTGGCCTTGACGCAGGTGAGGGCCCCTTCGCAGGCTGCTCGTGCTACGAAGATGCCCGCTTTCAGGTCGGCTGCCAAGGGCGGCGAGGCGAAGGGGATCAGCTCGCGCAGGACGTCCCTGCCGGTCACAGTCAGCTCCATGATCGCGAGCGGAACCGCGATCGCGACGTTGAGGGACTCTTGGAGGGCCGCGCCTCGCTCCGGGTCGATCATGGGCCGCTTGGAGTTCTTGAGCACGGCATTGTAGGCGGCGGCGTCCTCACGGATCGCCGCCTGGAGTCGGTTGCGGAGCTGGACGAGCAGATCGCGCTTCGAGCGGAGCGTGGCGATCTTGTCTCGCTGAGTTTCTTTTTCCAGCAGGCGTCCGGCGACCATCACGCCCAGGGCCATGGCGGTCGCGCCGATCATGGCTGAAGCGCTGCCCCCGCCCGGCGCCGCATTCGGGGCCGACACGGCTTCCAGGAACGGGATGACTGTAGTCGAGAGGTCCTGCATCAGGACCTGGGCCATGCGCGCCTCGAGAATCTGGTTCATGGAGAAGTTTTCCAGCTTGAGATAGTGCCCGGCGACCTTGGCTACGGCCGTTTCCGGGATCAGCCCGATCACTTCGCTGCTCTGGACCTCCACGCCGCGCTTGGCCGCTTCGGCCTTGACCGCCTCGTACACCACGTGGACGGGCGTCTCTTCAAAGTTGGTCAGGTTCATGGAGACCTGCACGATGCCGCGTGTCTTCAAGGCGATGCCGACGGCTTTGACCGAGGGCAGTCCGCCGTTCGACGCCCGGACGGTGAGGGCGATGGCTTTGGCGATGTCCAGGTTGTTACTGGAGAGGTTCACGTTGTAGGCGATGAGCGGGCGGCGCGCCCCGACGATGGTGGCGCCGGCCGTCCGGTGCAGTTTCGCGTCCCCGAAGTCCGGCGACCATTCGGGGTTCATCCGCATCCGCTCGGCCAGCTCGTCGAGGCCGCCGCGCCGGATGTCCTCGATGCGCGTGCGGAACGACGCCTTGGCCGCGTGCTCGTAAAGGAAGACCGGGATGTGCAGTTCATCCGCCAGGCGGCGCCCGACGAGCCGTGCCAGGTGGACGCAGTCGTCCATCGTCACGCCTCGGATCGGCACGAACGGCATCACGTCGGTGGCGCCGACGCGAGGGTGCTCACCTCGGTGGGTGGTGAGGTTGATGCGGTGGAGGGCCTCCTCGGCCGCACGAAAGGCAGCCTCGGCGACGGACTCGGGCGGACCGATGAAGGTCAGGACCGAGCGATTGTGGTCGGCGTCGCTCTGGCGGTCCAGCACGACGACGCCAGGGACGGACTGAATGGCGTTGACCAGGGCTGCGATGGTCTCGGGCTTCCGG
>DASQRT010000038.1:0-5073 GCA_035642795.1 Nitrospirales bacterium | reverse complement strand
CAGATCTACCGCGAGGAATATCTGACCGCGCCCTCTCCGCCTCCTCCGCCGGTGACCGCATAGGCGACCCAGCTACTTTCCCTTACCGCCTCTGGATCCGGAGGCATGGGCGTGCGAGTGGCCCCTCCCCGATAGCGGGTGACTTCCCCGCAGTCTGGGTCGCAGGAAGGACCCGCCGAATCCATACGGATAGGGCCAATACGGCTCCCAGTAGAAGCTCGAATAGGGATCCCAGTAATACCGGTACATGTATGTATAAGAATAGAGTGGGGCGTAGGCAGAACCTCTCGCGTACGGCGTGGGCGCTGGCGGCCAAACCTGAAGATGTCGGATCTCCAGGGTCACGTAGGAGTATTTCATTTCATCGAGTTCGCCCTCGGTTGTGCCGGTGACCTCGCCCACCACCGTGACGCGCGTCCCAGGTGGCACCGTCGCAGGGTCCAGAAACTCTTTCTGGAAAGCCAGGTAACGGCCTTGCGAGGCAGTCCGGTTCATGAGGGGCTCATTGAATTCGTTGAGGGGAAGGTGAAGGATCTCGAGTCTGGTACGGTCAGCCAACCGTTTCGCCTTCAGCACCTCACCGCCCAATAAGATGATCCGCCCCTTATAGGACGCCGGATCGGCTTTGACATTGGCAAAAGAGACCCGTTGCTCCACTTGGCTCTGAAGTTCAGGCGGAAGCTGGTATTCGAGCGTGAAGGTATCACGCCTGGTGGAAGCGCACCCGGACACGAGGAGGCAACATACCCCAATCAGAACCGGGACCGCGCTCCTGTCCATGGTTCAATTATACTCTTTAGGTTCTCTTCTCTGCGCAGTGTGACACTAGGGCAGCAGCCTGCCCTCTTTCCCTGCCAGCAGTCCCCTACCTTATGTCTTGGGACAGGCTGCTGGTACGGGAGTGGAATCCGAGGGCGGGTCGCCGTAGATGTGCTCGGCGAGACTTTTGGCGAGGGCGGAGGAGACTTCCTGCTGGAGGGACTTGAGAGCGCGGTTGGAGGCTTCCGGATAGTTCAAGTGCCCTTCACGGCCGGAGCGGGCCACGCTGCCGACGACGCGCTGGTCCCTCTGGCTCAGCACGACGAAATCAGCACACCAGCGGACATAGCGAAACTTCGGGTCTGGAACCTCAATAGGCCAGAGGCGGGCCTCGCCTCTGATCAGCAGGTCCGCGTTGCCGACTTCTTCCGAAGCAGGCTGAGAATTTCTTGCGGTCACCGGCAGCCCTTCACGCACCAACCCCTCCATGATGGCCTGCCGCACGGCATCGGCTTGGTCTCCATTGACCTCGACTGTTAAGACCAAGCTTTCTTTCAGGAACTTTTCCATTTCCCTCGTGAGCCCTGGCACGGAGTACCCGGACGGGACTCCCCGGCCGCCGCTCACGACCCGCAGGTCGCTGTTGTAGGTGTCCCGGGTAATGTGAGTCCGAATCGCGCGTCGGAGCCCTCTGATCTTTGTGAGCTTGTCCGTCGCCGTACGGGCCTCTTTCACGTCATGGGCAATGTCCTCGTCCAGTTCCCCGATCCGACTCGTCAAGGACATTCGCGCCACACCGCGATCCATGACGGCCAGAGCGGAGTAGAGACCGGTTTTCACGTCCTGCCAAGTTTCAGCGATCTTCACGTTTTCTAGCAGCTTGTCCGTGGACACCTTTGTCATCATGTCCACGACCAATTTCCGCTCGACCTGGACGTCTCCCTTCTTCTCCAGGCTCAGGTAGGACTCCCAATCCTGGGATTGGCTGGTCACTTCTGCCTTGAAGATCCGGGAGACCGCCGCGTAGGCGCGCTCCTCCGCCACCGGCCGGGAGGACGCCTGTCCCACACCGATCAGGAACTGCTCGTCCGGATAGCCGACGGCTTTCGTCCCTGTGACCCAATCCGGCGGCTTCGTGGTACCGGCGCAGGCGGAGAGCAGAAATGCCAGTACCAAGAAGGAGGACAGGCACCATTCCCCAATCGAGCCAGTCCCCTTCATTGCAAAACCCTCATGCTGACGAAGCGTTTGCCCCGTTCGGTAATGTTCACACCCTTGAGCACCTGGGTGGCCACCACACCGCCGTAAGTCCCGATGTGGCGCAGTTCCACGTCATAGGTTCCAGATGGGACCTTTAGCCGCCCGACGAAAATGCGGTCCGGGAGGGTGGCCCAGTTTCGCGTATCTGCTCTTTCCGTCTCGATGGCGATGAAGTGCGCCACCGCGCCAGCGATGGCACCGGCAATCGTGCCTGTTTCCTTGTCCTTGACTGCACTACGTACTCCGACCCGTACGGCCTCCGCCATGGCGAACTTCCAGGCCGCCCGCGCCACCGCCTTGACCGTTGTTCTGAGGAGACGATCGTCTAAGTCCTTTATAGCGATCGCTGTGATGTCTTCCATCAGAACCGAGCGTGCCGTGTACCGGACGTCTCCTATGGCGACCACTGCTTCGGTATAGGCGATATGCGAAGGTCGTGGCACGAACTTGGGCACCGCCAATCTCATCACTCTGCCGGTCAATCCGTACAGGATGCTCTCCGCCATGCGTTGATCGCTTGAATACGAATACCGGTCATAGCGTTTTGTGGCCAGGACCACGGCGAGCGCAGTAGGGCTGAATGGGATGTCCACGAAGACGTCGTGTTTGATGGGCGCGTGACCGGCATAGGTGATGAAGACGACCTCACCCATGCCTTGAGAGCTTGCCTCAGACTGCCACGTGATCCCCGGGAAATCCTGTTTGTACTCCTCGTGCTCTTGGACAAGCCCCAAGGCTTCGGACACGCGCAGGAGGTCCTGGCGGACGAGGTCCGGCATGGCGGTGCCATAGCTCTTCCGGTAGTATTCAAACGCCTCCAGCGCCAGCCGGTACGAGACGAAGGCATTGCTCAGATCTCCGTTGACTTCGTAGAGGATGCCGCTCAGGTAGTGGGCCAGCGCGTCCTTGGTGTAGGTCATCCGCTTCTGGTTGCGGTCGGCCAGCACGGTGAGCTTGTGGTCCACTTTGCGTGCCTCGACCAGCGCATCGTCCCAGAGTCCCAACTGAATATAGTTCAATGCCATGAAGACGTTGAGCAGCACCTTCTCAAAATCTTCGCCTTCATACGGCAAGGCGTTGTCTGAAGTGAGAAAAGCTTCTACCTCTGTGCTGATTCGCCGGGTGTAGAGGTCTTCCGTCAGCGTCTCGGCCTTGGACAGTGATTGATTGCTCTCAGTGTAAAGACCGGCTACGTGTTCGATCATTCCCTTATCCATCAGGTAGAGCACTTCGCTCTTGCTCCCATACGCGCTTTGGCTCTTTTCAAGAATGGCAACCCCCTCGGCGGGATTGCCGTCTTGCAGCGCGCGATCGACACGTGCATACGGAATGCCGGTGAATGCACAGGCAGAGGTAACGAACAGGGTAATGAACAGAAACAGAGTGGGATATCTAGACAAGCCGAACAGTTGCGTCAAAAGATGACGCGCTTCCGTTCCACGACCTTCTTGATCTTCTTCTGGCCAAACCAGGACTTGACGTTGTTGGCGAGGTCCACCATCTCGAGGTCTACTTGGTAATAGATCGCCTTGGTCCCATCGGCCTCGTCTTCAATGGTGCTGAGGGAGCCGCGTAGCAGGTAGTCAGCGCCAATCTCTTTTCCCGGCGCCTTTTGCGTGGACTCCAAAGAGTTGGCAGCTTGATCGCGGCGCTCCTCACGGATCTCCTCCCGCTCGCCCCTGCCAGCCACGAACGTCACTCGCCCCGAGTTCGTCAACTCGCGTTCCAAGTCGTTGATGAAGGTCTGCACGTTGATGTGCTCGTGGCTGCGGTTGGTGATCGTGCCCACGATGACCACTGGCTGCCGCTTAGTGGTATTGGTGTAGTTGGTCAACCAGGGTTGGGAAAGCGCGTCCTTAATCATCGCTTCGGCCACTTGCTGCGAGTCAGCGTCGTTCCAGTGGCCGCTCAGGTCAATGACGGTCGCCGCATCTACACGCGAGACAGTGGTGGAGGCGCAGCCGGTGGACACAAGCAGGGCAGCCCCAGCGTACAATCCCAGGAAGGCCTTTATGATAAAGAGCCGGTGGTCACTTAGCGCCACGTTTATCCTCTTCCTGTTGCAGCCGTTCGAAAGCCTTCTCGGCGTTCTTCCGTACGAAGTCTCGCGCCGCATCATTGAGCTCCTTCATCTGCCCGACCTGTTCCTTGAACTTGTCAAGGTCCAGCTTGGCCAGCGAGTAGATGGTCTTACCGACCTTGTCGTCCTTTTCCCAGCGGTCTATGACCATCACGCCGGAGAGATGGGTCGAGACGAAGGTCTTGAGGGCGCGCTCGACGTTCTGCTCCTCGCTAGTTTTCGTGAAATCCCCGGCCGTCGTTGATGCGGCGTAGTCGCGCATCAGGTAGGACGTATAGGTGTCCACGTACTTGGCTAGGTCGGCACGGGCCCGGTTATCGGCGGTTTCTTTGGCCAGCGGCTCGTTCCGGATCCCCATCACGGCCCCGACCCCGTAGAAGGCCTTGCTGTCCTTCTCGTTCATATACCCGCCGCCCTTATCGACCCATTTTGGAACACTCGAACAGGCTGTGAGCAGAAGCGCCCCGGTGGCGACAGCCACCATCAGGGTCAGTGTTTTATCACCGTGGAATTTCATAACAGAGCCTCCTTAATATGTGAGAAAGGCTAACATGGGGGTCCCCCCCTGTCAAGAAAGCAGGAGGGTCACGGTCCTCTCCTGCAAGGATTAGACGAGGGAAAACGAAAAAAGATACTTTCTCGGCCCCGAATCCATCGTTGACGAGGTGTGCGGCAGGTCTGTAAGATACGGAAATTCTTAAAAAGGTGAGCCATGGAACAGGCCCGAGAAATCAGGATCGAAGACGGGATCGTGTACATCGCCAACCTCTACTTGCAGGATCCGAAAGCCGCCGCCATCCTGGCCGAATATCCGGAAAACCAGTGGCCGGAGATAACCCGGCGCGCGTTGAAAATCGGCCTCCATTATCTTAAAGGCGGCGCAGACTGAGACGGCGGGACACGGAGCACACCATGGAAGAGAAAGTCGATAGCTTCCAGAAGGTCACCGAGGTCTTCTACCCCTCGGCCGAGAC
>DASQRT010000037.1:0-3622 GCA_035642795.1 Nitrospirales bacterium | reverse complement strand
TTCGTTGACTTTGAATAGGGAGGGTGCTACCGTCCCGCCACATGCTGCAGCCTCTCGCCATGGCGTTGTCAATCGCGCTCGCCGTGCCGCTCGTCCACCCGCCGCTCGGCCACGCCGACTCCGTCAAGGTCGTGGCTACCTTGCCGATCCTCAAGGAGTTCGCCGAACAGGTGGGACGGGAACACGTGGAGGTCCAGAGCCTCATCACGGGTCTGGAAAGCGAGCACTCGTATTCACCCAAGCCCAGCGATCTCAGACGCCTGGGGCAGGCCAATCTGTTGCTGGAGGTGGGATTGGGACTGGAAGTCTGGGTGAGCGGGCTCGTCAAGAACGCCGCGAATCCGCAACTTCGGGTCATCACGACGTCCCAGGGAGTCGGCCTCATCCGCGACCACACAGTCGCGGCCGGCTCGTCCGCGTCGGGCAACCCGCACATCTGGCTGGACCCGGAGAACGCCAAGGTCATGGTCCGGCACATCGCGGACGGCCTTATCGCGGTGGACCCCGAGCACAAGCAGGACTATCTGAATTATCTGGCCGACTACCTGCGTCGCCTAGACCAGGTGCAGAAGACCCTGCAGGAGCGCGTGGCAAGGCTCCAGGACCGGCGGATCATCACTCATCACCCGGCATGGCCGTACTTCGCCCGGCGGTTCGGCTTTCAGGTCGAAGGGAACATCATCCAGCAGGCGGGCATGGAGCCGACCGCCGCCCACCTCGCAGAATTGGTCCGGCTGATCAAGGCCAACAAGATCAAGGTCATCGTCTCCGAGCCGCAATTGAATCAGAAGATCGTGCAGGCGCTCGTAGGAGAGACCGGCGCCCAAGTCGTGGTCCTCTCCCCGCTCCCCGGGACAATCAAGGGCACCGATTCCTACTTCTCGTTACTGGAATACAACGTCTCGCAACTGATCGCCGCTCTTCAATCATAGACAGAGACCCATGGCGCATCCCCCCCCGGCGCATACCCATCCCCATCACGCCGACCACGAGCACGGCAAACCCCTGATCCGGTTCGACCATGCGTCGTTCTGGTACCCGCACGGCCAGGCGCTCGAGGACATCACGCTGGAAATCGCGGACGGCGAGTTCGTCGGCGTGATCGGCCCGAACGGTTCCGGCAAGACCACTATGTTACGCGCCATCCTGGGATTGATGCCGCCGACCACCGGGTCCCTCCAGATCTTCGACTGCGCCTGCCAGAACCTGCGGTGCCATCACCGCGCCCGGATCGGCTACCTCCCGCAGAAGCGCGCCGTGGACCCGAACTTTCCGATCACCGTGCGCGAGGCCGTGCTGATGGGACGCGCCGGCGCGATCGGTCTGTGGAAGCGACCCGGGAAGGCGGACCTTGAGATCGTGCGACACGCGCTCGAGGACGTCGGCATGGAGGACTATGAAGACCACCCGCTCGGCGCGCTCTCGGGCGGCCAGCAGCAGCGCGTCTTCATCGCACGGGCGCTGGCCCAGCACCCGCAAATTCTGTTGTTGGATGAGCCGACCACGGGGATCGATACCACGACCCAACACACCGTGCTGGACCTGATCCAGCGGCTGCACGAGGAACTTCACCTCACCGTCGTGTTAGTCTCGCACGAGATCAACCTGATCGCGCCGCTGGCGGAACGCCTCGCTCTGTTGAAGACCAGGTTGTACGCCCTGGGGTCGGCCAAGGAGGTCCTCACCAAGAAGATCCTGGCCCAGGTGTACGGGCCGCAGATCCTGACCACCGACACCGGACACGTAATCGTCGCGGACCACCACCACACGTGATGACCGACTTCCTTACGCTCGGGTTTCTCCAGCGCTCACTGATGGCAGCAGTCCTCACCGGCGGGGTCTGCGCCGCGATCGGCGTCTTCGTGGTGCTGCGGGGGCTGGCTTTCATCGGCGCCGGGACCGCCCACGCGGCGTTCGCCGGTGTGGCGCTGGCCTACCTGCTCGGCGGCCCGCCGATGCCGTTCGCCATCGCCTTCGGCCTGGGGACAGCCTGGATCACCGGGCTGCTGGAAGAGCAGGGACGCATGAAGCTCGACGTGAGCATCGGCATCTTCTACACCGCCACCATGGCGCTCGCGATCCTCTTCATCGGTCTGATGAAGACCTACAACGCGGAGGTATACGGGTACTTGTTCGGCAGCATCCTCTCGGTGTCGGCCGACGAGCTCAAACTGACCGCCGGCTTGGCGGCGGTCGTGGTCGGCCTGCTGGCCCTCTTCGCCAAGGAGTTCTTCTTCCTCGCCTTCGACCAGGAGATGGCCGAAGCGTCCGGCGTGCCGGCGCGGCGGTTCTTCTTCCTGCTGCTGACCCTCGTGGCGCTCACGATCGTGGTCTCGCTGAAGACCGTCGGCGCGATCCTGGTTTTTGCGCTGCTGCTGATCCCGGCGGCCACCGCGTACCAACTGACGTCCAGCTTGCACCGGATGATGGCTTACTCCGTGGCGATTGGCGTGCTCGTCTCCGTCGCCGGCGTCCTGCTGTCGTTCCAGTTTGACCTGCCGTCCGGACCGGCCATCGTGTTGCTGGCCACGGTCGTGTTCTTTTTCGCCGTCGCGCTCTCCCCCAAACGGGCGCCCAAGCCAGCGCTCTCCTGAAACGCCTCTCGCATGGCCTTCAACGACCGTTTCCTGACGTCGGGCCTGCGCTTGTTCGTTTCCAGACATAGCTGCCGCCCCATTGACGTGGCGGGATGCTGCTCTTCTCGCCGACTCGTGTGTACCACCAGACACCTCTGGCCTGTGAACCGTCCTCTGACAGCACCAGCTCGAACCCGCCTTCGCGGTCATTGCCGGCCTGCTGCCAGGTCCCTTGCCATTTCTGCCCGGCGACCACGGTGGTCATGATCCGTCCGCTCTGCCAGGAATACAGACCATTGCCGCGACGATCGAGCGTGGCCTTGTAGGACTTGTCCTCCTCCTGCACCTCCCATTCGCCGCTGAGGTCCGGTATCCGGACCGCGGGGCCGGCTGTCCCTGTCTGCTTTCCCGCCGTGCACGGAACCGGATCGGGAACAGCCAGCGGAGCAGCTTCAACGCGGAAGGACTCATGCCACGTCGTCAGGATCCACTTGCCGTCTCGGCGTTCGAGCACGCCGGTCTCACGCAACGGAAGCAGCATCCGGCGACGCTCAGAACCGGCCCCGATATAGCGGATGTAGTCGAGCTCCATCGCGAACCAGGCTACCTCACCGCGGGTCCACACCTTCACCGCGATGATCGGAATCTCAAGCCGCGTCACCGTCCTGAATTCCTCCAGCATCTCTCGCTCGAACTGGGGCCAACCCACATACTTTCGCCCCCCGATCGTGTAGCTCACGATGTCAGCATCATGGGCCATGAGCCGGGTCAGAGTGGAAATATCCTTGTCGGCATTCGCCTGCACCAGGGCGCGCAACGTGTCCTCAGGGCTTGTCGTGTCCGCTGCGAGTCCGGGTGTGGCCGACAATAGCATCACCAGCAGCAGCCCGTGCCCCGCTCCTGACATCATCTTCTTCATAACAGTTCTCCTCACGTCATCAACCGGATTTAGATGTTTTCCGCGTGTACTCTCCTCGCCACCGATGGGCAAACAGATACGCGATGGCAAGGTAGGTGCCAGCCAGAACGGCAAATGTCAGAACTCT
>DASQRT010000036.1:0-2930 GCA_035642795.1 Nitrospirales bacterium | reverse complement strand
GGGGTTACCGCCCAGCGCACCGTCGGCGTTGGGCGTGGTGTAGTTCCCCGGCGGTCCGTAACCAGGGATCACTGTCCCCTTCGGATACCTCACCGGACCCCACGTCCCGTTGGCCGTTTCCCCGTTGAAGATCCCACCAGGGAACGCCAGCCCCCAGGTAGCGGCGTAGGTGGGCAGGGCATTTAGCACATCCGCCACCACGGCCTGCCGGTTCAGGAGCTGGAACTGGACCAGGTGAATATGGATCGGGTGGGCATCCACCGTCAGGTTGAGGAACTCCCAAATCTCGGTTGCACCGACCCGAGGCGTCTCGGTGACCCACACGTCCTGCCCCCGCATCGGCTGGCGCGAACCAGGGACTACGGGGTAGCCTCCGCCGTCGCGGCGCCCATTCCACTTGGTGTTATTGACCAGGTCGATGACGGGCATGCCAGCGTTGTTGTTCCCGGCACTTGTTGGGCTCTCCATTTCGAACAGGGTCAGCTGACGCTTGACGCTGGGATGCACTCCGGGCGCGAGCGTCCCGGTGGACGGGTTCGAAAGGCGGATGATGGCCGGTGGCTGGTTATGCCCGCCGCGCAAGGGCTGGCCGCCGGCGGGGTCGTACGTGTTGTCCGGACTCGACAGCGCCAGGGTGACCCGGAACTGCATGACGTTACGGTTAGGACTGTTGGCGGCGAGGGGTGGTCCGCTCGGAAACGGCATCTGAGCGTCGTTGGTCAAGTTGAACGTCTTTCCCGCCTGGCCGGCGAAGTCGACGATGATATCGGCACGCTCGCTCGGATCCAAGAGCAGCCTGACCGTCGGGCGGGGCATGCGCGTGTATGGCCCCGGGGCCCCCGTGAGCTTGACCGGCTCATCAAGCAGCCCACCGTCGGTGCCGATCTGGTACATGGGCGGTCCGACCGCGCCGGTAGACGCGTCGGCCAGGCCCAGCGCCACGACCCGCGCGTTAGAGGCGTTGAGGCAACGGAAGCGATAACGGCGCGGTTCCACGTTCAGGAACGGCCATGTCCGGCCGTTGACCAGCATGGTGTCTCCAAAGAATTCTGAAATCCAGAAGGGATGGATCGTGGGGTTGCCGGGCGGCCCATCTTCGATGGACGGATTCAACGCGCTGTCCGGAAACAGCAGCTGGCCGTTGGTGTCGAACTGGCGATCCTGGATCATCAGGTCGACCTCCTGCTCGCCCGCCGGAAGTCGCAGCGGGTTATTGGGCCGCCCCGTGTCGTACTGATCGCGGAGCAAGTAGAAGCCCGCCAGTCCCGCGAAGACCGTGAGGCGGGTGATGCCCAGCGTGTGGTCGTGGAACCACAGTGTGGTCGCTTCGTTGGTGTTCGGATATGTGTAGACGGCAGCGTTCGGGGTGGTGGGATGGTGGGTGTAGTAGCCAGGCCCGTGCAGTCCGTTGCTGGTGAACCAGGCCTCTGGCGCGCCATCTGAGGTGGATTGGTCTTCGCCACCGTGGAGGTGGACCACGGCCGGAATCGGGCCCGCGTACGGGGAGAGCGAGCCCATCTGGTGGAGGGGATCGGCCCAGTGGATGGTCTGATCGATGGTCAGATACTTCCGGAGTACCGGGTTCTCGGGATACTGGTTGACGTACCTGACCGTGGTCGTCCGATGCCGTTCTGCCTCGACCGTCACGCCGGGATACGACGGCGGAGCGTGGGAACCGGGCGTGCCGACTGCATAGCCCCAGCAGTAGGTGCCCCGGTTATACGGGCCGGGCAGGGCGTCGTAGATCGAGGCCGGCAACAGGCGCTGCTGGAACTCGAACATGCCGATCTCAAGGGAAGGACTGTTCACTCGCCGACCGGCGAATGTCGTTAACGGTTCGACAAACGGCTGGATGGCGGCGCCGGGCAGGGCCGTTTGCGGTACCTGGACGGAGGCGTAGGCAGGGGACGCCGGGAACATCCTCAGGTCGAGGTGCCGCCCCACCGCAGCTCCCGCGCCGAGCGCCGCCCACAGCTCCAGGAACTTCCGTCGGGTCAATGGACGCATCCTCAATCTCTCCTTGAGGGCGTTTCGCAACTCCGAAGTAGTGGTAGGCTGATCACCAGGCGAGGCTCGTGTCCGCGCACAGCGCGTCACGCAGTCCGTCCCACCCCACCCCCACCTCCTCGGGCTGATCGGCGATCGTCGACGATCAGGAGCATCACGAGCACGGCCTCGATCACGATTGTGGAATATCCGACAGGGTCTCGCTTCGGAGCGAGGAGGAACCACAAGACGAACGTGAGGGCCGTGTAGGCGATGAAGACCCAGCGCACCACGCGCTGCACGGGGTGCGACGGCGGCGCATACAGCGCCGTGACCAGCACGAGATAGCCAAGCGCGTTCAGGTAGAACACCAGCGGGAACGGCCGTAGGCTGGGAGGACCAAGCAAGATCCCCAGCCGGAGGTGAATCACTGCCGCCGCCACCGCCAGCACCACGATTCCCACCGTCAACGGATCGACATGGGCCAACGCGCGCGTCTGCTGTGCTTGACTCATCATCCACCTCCTTCCTTGGGATGACCCGCGGACTTCAATTCCGCGAGCCTGCTCTTATGAGCCCGCTCGCCCTTCGCAATGGGCCGCGCTCTCTCGTTCAGCTTGACAGGAGAGGCTTACAACAGAGCTACACCCCGTGACACGTTTCGTGCTGATCTCTTGCGCGCGGCAATTGGCATGAGGGTCCTCGGGGGGAGCACCGCAAGTAAGGAAACGCCCTCTCTCCTTTCCAAAGTCCGTCTTCCAGATGTTGCGAAGCCGACGCCCGTGGAGCTGCCCTGGCTCGTCTAGTTCTGCGCTTCGCACACGCAGTGCGGGCTGGTACTGCCGCCTTCGTCGTGTGTGTCCCCTGCTCGCGGGGGCGCAGTCGAGCCGCGCCGCCGCGGACGCGCCAGACAAACGCCAGCGCGCAAACTCTTCGAACGGTTG
>DASQRT010000035.1:0-8804 GCA_035642795.1 Nitrospirales bacterium | reverse complement strand
TTCTGATTGAGTTATCTCATCAAGCCGTTGAAACAAACCATAGAAACCGTCCAATGCTCGTTTTGCCCCCTGCAAACCCTGATCCGAGAAATCTAAGGGGCTTCGATAGTGTGTAGCCAGGAGAAAGTATCTCAACACCTCCGCCGTCACCGTTTCACGATAACCCCACTTCTCGAAAATCTCGCGAACGGTGAAGAAGTTCCCCAGCGATTTGGACATCTTCTCCTGTTTGATCTGTACGAAGCCATTGTGAACCCAGTACCGCGCGAACTCCTTGCCGGTCGCCGCGCAGGACTGGGCGATTTCGTTCTCGTGGTGCGGGAAGATCAAATCCTGGCCTCCCCCATGTATATCGAACGTCTCTCCAAGGTGGTGCATGGACATAGCCGAACATTCGATGTGCCAGCCCGGGCGTCCTGAACCCCACGGACTCGGCCACGCAGGTTCACCAGGCTTGGAGGACTTCCACAGCGCAAAGTCCATCGGGTTGCGCTTACGCTCATCCACCTCCACGCGCGCCCCGGCCAGGAGGTCCTCCGCCTTTCGTTTCGACAGACGCCCATAGGTCGGATAGGTCTTCACCTCATAATAGACATCACCATTCAATGGGTACGCATGCCCCTTCCCAATCAAGGTTTGGATTAGCCGGATGATGTCAGGGATGTGCTCTGTAGCCTTTGGTTCAACATCGGCCTGAACAACTCCGAGGCGCCTCATGTCTTCCTGGTAGGCGAGAAGATACTTCTCTGCAATTTCTGCCGAGGTTTTCCCGTCTTCCGAGGCACGCTTGATGATTTTGTCGTCGACGTCCGTAAAGTTTCTCGCGTACTTCACAGCGTACCCGCTGAACCGCAAATAATTACGGATGACGTCGAAAACGAGCGCGCTCCTAGCATGGCCGAGGTGCGAATAATCGTAGACCGTCACGCCGCACACGTACATGCGGACCTGGCCGGGCATGAGCGGCTCAAACTGATCCTTCCGGCCGGTCAGGGTGTTGAAGATCTTCAGCATGCGTCCGCGCTCCATGCGAAGGCTCCGATGAAGGGGACGAAGACACAGTCGCCTAAGTCGCTGACGATCAGTTGTCCGCGTTCTTTCACGCCCAACTGCAGCCGCTGCACGTTGCGGTCGCCGACCGGAATGACCAGCCGCCCCCCTTCCCGCAACTGCTCGACGAGCAACGGCGGCACGCGCGGAGACCCGGCCGCCACCAGGATGGCGTCGAACGGCGCGGCGTCTGCCCACCCGTAGGTCCCGTCTCCGATCCTGATAGCCACGTTGCGGTAGCCCATCTGATCAAGCCGCTCGCGCGACTGCAGGGCCAGCGACTTCACCCGCTCGATGGAATAGACCCGCTCCGCCAGCTCGGCCAGGATCGCCGTCTGATAGCCGGACCCCGTACCGATCTCCAAAACCCTATCGGTCTCCCTGAGCGCCAGGGCCTGCGTCATCAGGGCCACGATGTACGGTTGTGAAATGGTCTGTTTCTCGCCGATCGGCAAAGCCGAATCATCGTAGGCGCGATCAGCCAGGGCTTCTTCGAGAAACAGATGGCGGGGGACCTTTCGCATCGCTTCCAGGACCCGCGAATCGGTGATGCCCCGGTGAACGAGCTGCTCCTCGATCATTTTCAACCGGGCGTGGTCAGGATTGATCATCACGGGAAGGACTCACACTCGCGCAAGCGAGGTTTGGTCGGGGCGGCGGGATTTGAACCCACGACCACTCGCACCCCAAGCGAGTGCGCTACCGGGCTGCGCTACGCCCCGAACCATTCAGACTTGTTTGCCGCCGGGGTTGACTTACGTCGAGTCGCCGAGAACCTTCAGCATCTCGTGGACCTCGTGCTTCACGCGTCGGACCACCTCGACCGTGTCGCGCGAAGGCCGTCGCTCCTGCATGCCTACCCGTGTATGCCACCGACGCTTCAATCCTTCCAGCGTGAACCCCTGCTCGTACCGCATCCGTTTGATCTGGAGGAGCGTCTCGATGTCCTTCGGAGTGTACTTCCGCTGCCGGCCCCTGGTCTTCTGGGGACGCAGGAACCCGAATTCAGACTCCCAGAACCGCAGGACATACGCGGGGAGGCCGGTCAGCCGGCTCACTTCGCCGATCTTGTAGAAGAGCTTCTCGCCGACTGCGGTGCTTGTACCGTGGTCGGATGCTGACGTCCCGGTCGCCATCACAGTCAGCGCAGGTGGCTAGTTCACGTATTTTTTAAAGATTTGGCTCGGACGGAAGGTCACCACACGTCGAGGGGTAATCCCGATTTCTTCACCGGTCCGCGGATTCCGACCTTTGCGAGGCCCTTTGCTTCGAACAATAAAATTTCCAAATCCGGCGATTTTAAAAGATTCTCCTTTCTGAAGGACGTTCTTAATCGTATCCAGGACCAACTCGACGAGGTCCGCAGCCTCCTTCTTCGAAACACCAACTTTTTCATAGATTTCGGTTGCCAGGTCTGCTTTCCTCATCCTTCTCCCCCCTCATCCAACCGGGCAGAATCCCTTTAGAGATCATCAGGATACGAAGGCGTTCGCAAGAAGTCAAGTAGAAGTGTGTTTGGCAGAACGCCGGTCTTTCACCATCTTATATTCAATGCTGTCGGCTAACGCTTGCCAGCTTGCCTCCATGATGTTCTCGGAAACTCCTACCGTCCCCCACTTTTCCTTGTGGTCTCCCGATTCAATGAGCACGCGGACCCTGGACGCCGTGCCTTTATTGGCGGCTAGGACACGGACTTTGTAGTCAAGCAGCTTCACCTCCCGCAACTGCGGATAGAACTTCTCGAGCGCCTTGCGGATGGCGTGGTCCAGAGCGTTGACGGGACCGGTGCCCACCGCGACCGTATGCTCCACCGTGGAGCCGACCTTGACCATCACCGTGGCCTCTGAGATCGGATTCTCATCCGCCCGCCGCTTCTCCACAATCACGCGGAACCCTAGCAACTCAAAGGAAGGTTTGTGCTTGCCGAGCATCCGGCGCATCAAGAGCTCAAACGAGCCCTCGGCCCCTTCGAACTGGTAGCCCTGGTTCTCCAGATCCTTGAGCGTCGCCAGCAGTTCCTGAGCCTTGGGATCTTTCTTGGGCAGCTTGACGTGAAACTCCTCGGCCTTCGCCGACAGGCTGCTCTTGCCGGCGTAGTCGGAAATCAGCATCCGCTGGCGATTGCCGACCGCCTCCGGGCGGATGTGCTCGTAGGTCATCGGGTTCTTGCGCACCGCGTCGATGTGCACGCCCCCCTTGTGCGCAAAGGCCGAGTCGCCCACGTAGGGCTGGTGCTTGTTCGGGACCAGGTTGGCGATCTCGGCCACGAAGTGGGACGCCTCGCGGAGACTCCTCAGTTGGTCCGGGGTCACCGCCGGCATCTTCATCTTGAAGTGCAGGTTCGGGATGATCGAGGAGAGGTTGGCGTTCCCGCAACGCTCGCCGATCCCGTTGATCGTGCCCTGCACCTGGAGCACGCCCTCCTGGATCGCAATCAACGAGTTGGCAACCGCCATCTCCGCATCGTTGTGGGCGTGGATGCCGAGCGGCACGCGGACTTCGCGGGCGACTGCCGCGACGATCCGCTTGACCTCCCATGGCATCGTTCCGCCGTTCGTGTCGCAGAGGATAATCCGCTCGGCGCCTGCCGCCTGGGCTTTCAGGAGGGTCTGCAGGGCGTAGTCCGGATTGGCTTTGTAGCCGTCGAAGAAGTGCTCGGCGTCATAGAACACCTGCCGCCCCTTGCCCTTCACATACGCGATGGAATCCTCGATCAGCTCGAGGTTCTTCTTCAGCGAGATGCCGAGGGCGTCCGTCACGTGCAGGGTCCAGCTCTTGCCGAACAGGGTCACGTACCGGGTGTCCGCATCGAGGATGGCCTTCAAGGTGGGATCGGCATGCACCGAGTTGGTCGCCCGCCGCGTCGAGCCGAAGGCTACGACCTTGGCCTGCTTGAGCGGCACGGTCTTGATCATGCGGAAGAAGTCGATGTCCTTCGGGTTGGCCCCGGGCCACCCGCCTTCGATGAAGTGGGCACCCAGTTCATCCAGCTTCTGGGCGACCATGACCTTGTCATCGGCCGAGAACGAGACATCCTCGGCCTGCGCGCCGTCGCGCAGGGTGGTGTCATAGATTTCGATTCGGCGCGCGTCGTCTGCTTTCATCTCACCCCTTCCCCAGTCCAAAGGCCTCGTGCAGGGCCTGGGTCGCTACTTCTAAGTACTTCTCCTCGATCACGCAGGAGATCTTGATCTCCGATGTGCTGATCATCATGATGTTGATCCGTTCGCGGGCCAGGGTCTCGAACATCCTCGCGGCCACGCCGGAGTGGGACCGCATGCCCACCCCCACCAGCGAGACCTTGGCAATCTGATCCTTCACCACCACGGTCCGTGCCCCGATATCCTTCGCGATACGGTTCGCCAGGTCCACCGCCTTGTGCACGTCAGCCCGCGGGATGGTGAATGACAGGTCGGTCAGATCACCCTGGCTCACGTTCTGGATGATCATATCCACCAGGATATTGGCTCCCCCGAGCGGCCCGAAGATGCGTGCGGCGATCCCCGGTCGGTCCGGCACCCCGATGATCGTGACCTTTGCCTGGTTGCGGTCGCCCGTCACGCCGGACACCACGACTTGCTCCATGCCCCGATCCTCCTTAGTTACCAGCGTCCCGCTCCCCTCGACGAACGTGGACTTGACCACCACCGGCACCTCGTACTTGGCGGCAAACTCGACCGACCGGCTCTGCAGCACCTTCGCGCCCAGGCTCGACAGCTCCAGCATCTCCTCGTAGGAGACCTTGTCCAGCCTGCGCGCCGACGGGACCAGGTTCGGGTCCGCCGTGTAGATGCCGTCCACGTCGGTGTGGATCAGGCAGCTATCCGCTTTGAGCGCCGCGGCCAGCGCCACCGCCGTGAGGTCCGATCCGCCTAGCCCCAGGGTCGTTACGTCATCCTTCTCGCTGATCCCCTGAAAGCCCGCCACGATGGGAATGATGCCCTTGTCGAGCGCTGCCTGGATCCGGTCAGCCACGATCCGCTCGATCCTCGCCTTCGTGTGCGTGCTGTCAGTGATGATGCCCACCTGGCGCCCCGTGAAGGAGCGGGCGTCGAAGCCCATCGCGCGCAACGCCATCGCCAGTAGGGCAATCGTCACACGCTCCCCAGTGGAGAGCAGCATGTCCGTCTCCCGCTCGTCAGGGAACTCGGTGATCGCGTGCGCGAGCTTGATCAGACGATCAGTCTCGCCGCTCATGGCGGAGACCACCACGACGACAGTGTCGCCCGCCTGCCTGGTCTTGGCGACGAGGCCCGCCACATGCTTAATCCGGTCGATGTTCGCGACCGAGGTCCCGCCGAATTTCTGAACGACTAAGGCCATCGCCATCCTTTATTTGCCAAGCAACTTTCCGATCAGCTTCGTCGCGTCTGCCAAGACCACCTGTGTGGCCTTGGCGTCCGCCTCGTTAAAACCTCGTTTTGCACCGACCCGTTCACGGGTCGCGGGCCCTTCGTAGAGGGCGAACGGCACCGGGTCGTTCGTATGGCGCCTGAGCGCGACCGGCGTCGCGTGGTTGCAGACCGCCAGCACGCGATGCGGGCCCCGCTTCGGCAATTCCTTAAGCAAGGTGCCGACCGTGTGCTCGTCGAACGACTCGATGGCCTTCATCTTAGCCTGCACATCCCCCTGGTGGCTCGCGTCATCCGTCGCCCCCAGATGCACGTAGACGAGGTCACGCTTCTCCAGTTCCTTGAGTGCGCACTCGGCCTTCCCGCGATAGTCGGTGTCCAAGGCTCCCGTGGCGCCGGGCACCTTCACCACCTCGAAGCCGCAGGCGAGGCCCAGACCCCGCGGCAGGTCCAGCGCCGAGATCATGACCGCGGAGAGGTTGTACCGCTCGGTCAGCTTCGGCAGCTTCGGCGCCTTGCCGTGCCCCCACAGCCAGATGGCGTTCGCGGGGCGCTTACCTGCCTCGACCCGCTCCTGATTGAACTGATGGCCGCGCAGGATTGCCAGGGCTTCCTCCATCAAGGTACGCAGCACCTTCTCGCCTTCGCCTTTCGGCAGGTACTCGCCGACCGGCTGCCCGACGATGTCCTGGGGCGGCGTCAGCGTTACGCGGTGCTTGCCCTCGGCCCAGACCATGAGGTTCCGGTATGACACGCCGGGGTAGAACTGCACGACTTCGGTGCCCAGTTGCTCGTTGACGTCGTACATCAGCTCCTTCGCTTCGAGCGAGTCGATCTCCCCGGCGCTGTAGTCCTCCATCATGGCGTGGGGCCCCAGCTTCTTCACGTCATAGCCGCCGGTGTCCGCCCGCAGCGTCACCAGGTTGCACCGGTAGGCAACGTCGTCGGGATTCAGCGCGACGCCGAGGCCGGCTGCTTCCAGCGGCGCAAGGCCCGTGTAGTACTTCTTGGGGTCGTAGCCCAGGATCGCCAATTGCGTCACGTCGCCGCCCGGATAGAATCCGTCCGGCGTCGTCTTCACCAACCCGAGTTCCCCGTTCCGGGCAAGGAAATCTAAGTTGGGGGTCTTGGCCGCCTGTAGCGGCGTGCGCCCTCCGAGTTCCGCCAAGGGATGGTCGCCCATCCCGTCCCCCAGCAGAATCACATATTTCATGCGAACCAGGTGCGCCCTCCCCTGCGCGATGGTTAGTAGCCCAAGACCCTCACGACGTCTTCCATGTTAGCCTGAATGGTGGCCGGCTTCTGCGACACCGAAATCGCGATGTCCACATCCTTGAGCCCGTGCCCGGTCAGCGTGCACACAGCCGAATCACCGTCCTTGAACAGCCCCGCCTTCTGCATCTTGATCACGCCGGCCACCGAGGCCGCGGAGGCTGGCTCGCAGAAGACGCCCTCCAGCGCCGCGACCATGCGGTAGGCCTCCACGATCTCGTCGTCCGTCACTAGATCGATCTTGCCGTTCGACTCCTGCATCGCGCGCACCGCCGGGACCCAACTGGCAGGATTGCCGATGCGGATCGCCGTGGCGATCGTCTTGGGCTTCTCCACGACGTGTCCCAGCACGATGGGCGCGGCCCCCGCGGCCTGAAACCCCATCATCCGAGGCAGCCGTGCGCTCTTGCCGTTGCGAAAGTATTCCTGGTATCCCTTCCAATAGGCCGTGATGTTGCCAGCATTCCCGACGGGGAGAAAATGGTAGGCCGGCGCGTCGCCCAGTTGGTCGCACACCTCGAACGCCGCCGTCTTCTGCCCCTCCAGCCGGTATGGGTTGACCGAGTTCACGAGGATGATCCCATACTTGGTCGAGATCTCCTTCACGATCGTCAGGGCCTGATCGAAATTCCCTTCGACCTGCAGGACCGTCGCCCGGTGCATCATCGCCTGGGCAAGCTTGCCCAGTGCGATCTTCCCTTCAGGGATCAGCACGAAGACCTGAAGCCCGGCCCGCCCCCCGTAGGCGGCCGCCGACGCCGAGGTATTGCCGGTAGAGGCACAGATCACCGCCCGCGCGCCCTCCTCCACCGCCTTGGAGATGGCCAGGGTCATGCCCCGGTCCTTGAAGGAGCCGGTCGGGTTGGCGCCTTCGAACTTGAGATAGAGGTCGAGTCGGGGTGCGATCGTTTCAGCGAGACGCGACGCCCGCACCAACGGCGTGTTCCCTTCTCCCAGCGTCACGACCGGGGTGGACGCGGACACCGGCAGGTAGGCTCGATACTCCTCGATCACTCCACGCCAGGCACCCATGTCACCGGTCCTCACCTTCGATCCGGATCAGCGTGGTCGGAGCGGAAACAAACGGAAACGCGGCGATCTCGCGCAGCGCCGCTTGCACGTTGCGCTCGACGGCCGTGTGGGTCGTGAGCACCACCGACACGGTCTGCCCCTCTTTGCGGCCGCGCTGCAGGACGGAGGAGATGCTGATGTCGTGTTTGCCCAGAACGCCGGACAGCTGCGAGAGGACCCCGGGCCGGTCCAGCACCATGAACCGCAAATAGTAGAGGCTGCTGATCTCCGAGATCGGGCGGATGCGCAGCGGCCGCCGCTGGTCTGGCTGGAAGGCGCACGGCGGCACGCGCCGCACCGTCCCCTTGAGAATGTTGCGGGCGATGTCGATGACGTCGCTCACCACGGCGCTGGCAGTCGGGAAGCTTCCCGCCCCCTTGCCGTAGAGCATGATGTCACCCACGGCGTCCCCCGTCACCTGGATCGCGTTGTAGACCCCGCCGACGCGCGCGATCGGCGCATCCGACGCGATCATGGTCGGGTGGACCCTGGCTTCGACTTCGGCGCCTTCGCGGTCAGCCCCACCCTCGTGCAGTTTCGCGATCGCCAGCAACTTGATCGTGTAGCCAAACTCGGTCGCGTAGGCGATGTCCATCGGCGCGATGCTGGTGATGCCTTCGACGTACACGTCCTTGAAATTCACCGGCGTTCCGAAGGCGAGGTTCATCAGGATCGCCAGCTTGTGGGCGGCGTCGATGCCCTGTACGTCGAACGTTGGATCGGCTTCCGCGTAGCCCGCCTTCTGAGCTTCCTTCAGGACTTCGTCGAACGGGCGACCGGCTTCGGTCATCTTGGTCAGGATATAGTTCGACGTTCCGTTGACGATCCCATAGATGGACAGCAACCGGTTGGCCGCCAGTCCTTCGGTCAGGGCGCGGAGGATGGGAACGCCGCCGCAGACGCTCGCTTCTAAGCCGATGTCCACACCTGCCCGGGTCGCCGCTTCAAAGAGCTCTTCCCCGTGGACCGCCAGCAGCGCCTTGTTGGCGGTGACGACGTGCTTTCCTTGAGCCATCGCCTCGAGCAGGAACCGCTTGGCCGGATCGTAGCCGCCGATCA
>DASQRT010000034.1:0-2971 GCA_035642795.1 Nitrospirales bacterium | reverse complement strand
GAGGTGCGAGAGCGCTGCGGGAACGTTTTTGGCCGGGAGCTTGACCGTCATCTGCCCGATCTTGGGCTGGCCAGTGATCCGCCCGCCGAGGTGCAGCTCATAGTGCGGCGCCACGTGCGCGCCCATCCGTTTCCCGACGCCGTGCAGCCCGATGGTGGCGATGTGGTGCTGGGCGCACGAGTTGTGGCACCCGCTGATCTTCACGGACACGTCCCGCAAGTCTTCCGGGACCCGTCCGGGTGGAAAGATTTCGGCCAGGGCGCGGGCCAGCCCTTTGGAGGAAGTGATGCCCAGACCGCACGTATCGGTGCCGGGGCAGGCGATGATGTCCTCGACCAGTTCGGCGCCGGGGTCGCCCAGGTTCACCGCGACGAGGCGCTCGTAGAGGTCCTTGACCTTGTCGGTGGGGACCCAGCGGATGCACAGGTTCTGCTGGATCGTCGTCCGGATGTTTCCGTTGGCGAATTCGTCGATCAGGTCAGCCACTTCCAGCATCTGCGCGGAGGTAATGTCGCCCATGGCGAGCCGGATGAAGACGGCCGAGAATCCCGGCTGCCGCTGCGGGACGACGTTCGTCCTCTTCCACAAATCGAACGGCGTCTCGGCATGACCGTTGCTCTCGTTGCCTTTGGATGCCCCATTTCCGCCGTTGGAACGGACCGGCTGGATCAGTTGGGGTGGGATGTCGAGGCCTGTCGGCAAGGTCAGGCTGCGGCCTTCATGGTTCTTGCGCGTCATGGCAAATTCGGCTTCGACGCGGCGCTTGAACTCCTCGAAGCCCAGCTTTTCGATGACGAACTTCATCCGCGCCTTGTGGCGGTTCTTCCGGTTGCCGAGGTTGTCGAAGACCTTCAGGATCGCCTCGCACAGCGGCAGCAGGTCCTCCATCGGCAGGTACTCGTAAAGGAGGTGCGCGATACGCGGCGTCGAGCCCAGTCCGCCGCCCGCCGTGACGCGGAAGCCAATGGTCCCGTCCGCCTTCTTGACCGCTAGGAAGCCGAGGTCATGAATGGGCGTCAGGGCGCAATCGTGCTGGCAGCCGGAGAAGGCGATCTTGAACTTGCGCGGCAGGCTCTGGTTGAGCGGGTTGCGCAGGAGGTGCGCCGACACCGCCTTGGCGTAGGGCGTCACGTCGAAGATCTCCCCTTGGCAGACGCCGGCTAAGTGGCACGCGGTCACGTTCCGGACGGTGTTGCCACAGGCCTCGCGGGTGGTGACTCCCACCTCGGCCAGCCGGCGCATGATCGTCCCGACGTGCTCGAGCGCGGCGAAGTGCAGTTGAATGTCCTGGCGCGTGGTGACGTGGCCGACACCGGTGGCATAGCGGTCGGCCATCTCGGCGATGACCCGGAGCTGCGTGGAGTTCAGGCCCCCGAAGGGAATCTTGATACGAACCATCTGTACGCCGGGCTGTCGCTGGCCGTAGATCCCGTGCTGGAGGCGGAAGGGCCGAAACAGGTCCTGCGACAGCTCACCGCGGAGCACCTTCGCGGCCTCTTCCTCGAACGACTCGATCTCCCGGAGGATGGCAGCAGGGATCGGGACCGTCTTTATGGTCTGACTCGACTGGGTTTTCATGTGACGCGCTCTCCTGCGTTGAGAGTCAGATGTGATACATCAGAACCCGTTTTTCTTCGAGGTCGCGAGCCCGCCGGCACAGGTCGGCTAGCGTCGTGCGATTCAGAGTCTCCAAGACCGACGCTTTGACTTCCTCCCAGACGCCCTGGACAAGCGATCCATGTGACGTCCGATGGCCGTTTCCGTTCCGGAGGCGGGGCAGCGCCCGGGCCGGCATCGCGATGGGGCCATCCACAGCCTGGATCACGTCTCCAATACGAATCTCGCTCGCTGGCTTGGCCAAGCGATAGCCGCCGTGCGCGCCACGTTCACTCTCGACGAGGCCGGCATGCTTCAACGCGCTCAGGATATGTTCCAGGAAACGGAGGGGGAAGCCTTGACGATCCGCGATGGCCTTGGCCTGAACTGGAGCGGACCCTTTCGTGAGCGCCAAGTCCAGGACAGCCATGATGCCGTATTCCCCTTTAGCCGAGAAGTACATGTGTTAATTCCTACTGCTCCGATAGGAAAAGAAGGTTATTGGACTTATATCGCGGTATTCATTGGTTTGTCAAGGGGGTCATGAAAAAATAAAAATTCGAGAGGGATGTTTGACTTCTCCCCCCTGCGACTTATCGCTTAACTCAAAAGCCTGTTGAACGGAGGCGGTGTTGGAAAGGAGACCTCATGATTCGGTTTGACCGACTCACCATCAAGGCACAGGAAGCCCTCGCCGAAGCCCAGAAGCTGGCCGAAAAGGCGGGCCACCAACAGCTCGAGGTCGAGCACTTGGCTTTCGCCTTGGTGCGCCAGCGCGAAGGGCTGACGCAAGCCCTTCTGAACAAGTTGGGCGTGGATCCTGCCATCCTTACACGTGAACTCGAGCAAGAGTTCAAGAAGATCCCACAAGTCTCAGGGCCTGGCGCGACTGGTGTAGCCGGCATCACCCCACGCCTCCGGGATGTCTTCTCCGCCGCTGAACAGGAAGCGGAGCGGTTCAAGGACGAGTACCTCAGCACCGAACACCTTCTCCTGGCCATCACGGACGCCGGAGGCGCGGCCGCCGGCGTGTTCAAGCGCCACGGCGTGACCAAAGACCGGCTCTATAGCGCCTTAACCGCCATTCGAGGCACACAGCGGGTCACCGATCAGGAACCGGAAGAGAAGTATCAGGCGCTGGCGAAGTACAGCCGCGACCTCACGGACCTGGCCCGCAAGGGCAAGCTGGACCCGGTCATCGGGCGGGATGAAGAAATCCGTCGCGTGATCCAAGTCCTTTCCCGGCGTACCAAGAATAATCCGTGCCTCATCGGCGAGCCGGGGGTGGGCAAGACGGCCATCGCGGAGGGGCTGGCGCAGCGGATTGTGAACGGCGATGTGCCGGAGGGGCTCAAGGAGCGCCGCGTGGTCGCGT
>DASQRT010000033.1:0-3238 GCA_035642795.1 Nitrospirales bacterium | reverse complement strand
AGGGCGGCGCGTGTCGGACTTGATGCAGCGGATTCGGACCGTCAACGCGATGCGCACCTGGTCACGAGGGCTCCAGCGGAAAGGAGTGACGATCGGGCTGGTGCCGACCATGGGCGCGTTGCACGAGGGGCACCGCTCGCTGATCCGTGCGGCCCGGCTGGCCTGCGATGCAGTGGCCGTCAGCATCTTCGTGAATCCCCTGCAGTTCGGCCCGCTGGAGGACTTCGACCGGTACCCTCGCTCGCTCGCGCAGGATCTCCGCCTCTGCCAGGCCGCTGGCGTCGACACCGTCTTTCTCCCGCGCGCCCAGGAGATGTACCCGCCGGGTTTCGAGACGGCCGTCTCTGTGCAGCGTCTCACGCGTCGGTACGAGGGGCTCTCACGGCCGGGACACTTCGGGGGCGTGACGACGGTAGTGACAAAGCTCCTGAACATCGTCCGTCCTGACAAGGCGTTTTTCGGCCAGAAGGACTATCAACAGGCGGTGGTAGTCGAACGACTGGTCAAGGACCTGAATCTGGATATGGAGATCGTCATGCGCCCCACCGTCCGAGAACCGGACGGCCTGGCGCTCAGCTCGCGCAACCGCCACCTCTCGCCGGAAGAGCGGAAAGCGGCGACCGTGCTCTACCGCGCTCTGGCTGAAGGCCGGGAGTTGATCCGGGCCGGGGAGCGGTCAGTGAAGAAGGTCGAAGCGGCTGTGACCCGGCTCATCTGGGCAGAGCCCCTGGCGCGCCTGGATTACCTCGCCGTGGCGGATCCCATCACGCTGGATGAAGTGCGCAGCGTGCGGGGACGCGTGGTGCTCTTGCTTGCCGTCTGGATCGGCGAGACCCGGTTGATCGATAATCTGATCGTGACTGCACGATGAAGCCTGCAATGACTCCACGGGACGACGCCGTCAGCCTGTATCTCCACGTGCCGTTCTGCGACCGGCGGTGCCATTTCTGTGGCTTCTTCACCCATGCCCGTCGGGACGACCGCGTCGCGGCCTTTGTGTCCGATCTGCTGGCGGAGATCCAGCTGCACGGCAGGACCGGTACGCTCCGCGGACGGACTGTTGAGACGATCTACTTCGGCGGTGGAACGCCCACGACCCTCTCATCTGGGCAACTGCTCAGCGTCCTGGAGGCCTGCCGGAGAAGCTTTGTCGTGGACCCAGCCGCCGAAGTCTCGATCGAGGGCAATCCAGCCTCAGTGGAGGAGCCCTTCCTGCGAGCGCTCCGGGAAGGTGGGTTCAGCCGTCTCAGCTTGGGCGCGCAGTCGTTCGACGATGCGGAGTTGAAAGCGGCCAACACCCCACATACGACCCAGGAGATCGTGCAGACCGTCGGTGCCGCTCGCCGGGCTGGCTTTGCCAACCTGAACCTGGACCTGATCTACGGGCTCCCGGGCCAGTCCTTGACTCGCTGGCTGGCCAATCTCGACGCTGCGATCGCCCTAGCGCCCGAGCATCTCGCCTTCTACGGGCTGACGATCGAAGAGGGGACGCAGTTTCACCGGGAGGTGGAGCGCGGGCAACTGAGCCTGCCTGACGAAGAGGTGCAGGCCGATATGTATCAGGAGGGACGGGACAGGCTGAGGTCTGCGGGCTATCTCCAGTATGAGATTTCCAACTTCGCGCGACCAGGCTACGCCTGCCGGCACAATCTGGGCTACTGGACCGATCGCGAGTGGCTGGGATTAGGCCCCAGCGCCCATTCGTACCTGGACGGAGCGCGGTTCAGCGCGGTGGCGTCGCTGGAGGAGTACCATCGACTGGAGTCGGCTAGCATGCCGCCCGTTGCAGAGAAGGAGCCAGGGACGCCGGACCTGCGGTTGCGAGAGGCGGTGGCCTTCGGCCTCCGCACTGTCGCGGGGGTGGCCTGCGCTCCCCTGCGCGAGCGGTACTGTCTCGATCCGATCGAGCGATTCAGGGAGCCGATCGAGCGACTGATCCGTGACGGGTGGGTGGTCCTGGACGGCGAAGTGCTTCGGCTAAGCGACGATGGGCTCATGCTGGCTGATGAGCTGGCAGTCGCCTTTCTGTAGAGATTAGGCGCGGGCGATCAGCGCATGCCGGCGCGGGTCCCGCAGTAGGGGCAGGTCTTCCACTCGAGCTGGAGGGAACGCTTGCAACCCATGCAGTTGCGGCTGAGAATCGACTCGCAGTAGGGGCAGGCCATGAAGTCGTACTGGACGATCCGAGCGCAGGTCGGGCAGATCGACTCGGTCTTGCTCGTCACCTCGATCACGCGCAGCAGTTCCTCGAGCGTCGTCAGGCCCGCTTTGGCCTTGTTAAGGCCGTCCTCGCCCAACGTGGTCATCTTGGCCGCAAGGGCAGCCAGGCGCAGCTCCTGCTCAGACGCTTCCGCCGAGATCATCTCGCGCATCCGGGCGTTCGGGTCGACGATCTCCAAGATGGCCATCCGCCCCAGGTACCCGGTGTTCCCGCACTCTTTACAGCCCTTCCCCGCGTAGAACTGCACGTTCGTCAAGGTTTCCGGAGGAATCCTCAGGGTCATCAGCGTGGCGGGGTCCGGCGTCGCCTTTTCCTTGCAATGCGGGCAGATGGTCCGGACCAGGCGCTGGGCGATGACCCCCTCGACCAGCGAGGCCACCAAATAGCGGGGGATGCCGATGTTGATGAGTCGTGTGATGGCTGACGGGGCGTCGTTGGTGTGCAGGGTGGAGAGCACCAGGTGGCCGGTCATGGCGGCCCGGATGGCGATCTCCGCGGTTTCCTGGTCCCGGATTTCGCCGATGAGGACGACATCCGGATCTTGGCGCAGGATGGCCCGCAGGGCGCTGGCAAAGGTCAGCCCCGCGTCGACGTTGACCTGGGTCTGGTTGATCCCATCGATGTCGCTCTCGACCGGGTCCTCGACGGTGAGCAGGTTGAGTGTCGGGGACTTGATGGCGTTAATCAAGGCGTAGAGGGTCGTCGTTTTCCCGCTTCCCGTCGGACCCGTCACGAGGATGATGCCCTTATGCCGTTGGGCGAACGACTTGATCGCGGCGTAGTCGTTCTCGGAAAGACCGATGGTCTCCAGGCGGATCAAGGATTTCGACTGGTCCGTGACTCGGAGGACTATTTTCTCGCCATGCAGCGTCGGCAGGGTAGACACTCTCAGATCAATCTCGCGCTTTTCAATCTTCAGACGGATAGCCCCGTCTTGCGGCAGGCGACGCTCGGCGATGTTCATTTTGGCCAGGATCTTGAAACGTGAAATGAGTGAGGAGTGCGCTCCCTTCGGCA
>DASQRT010000032.1:0-3512 GCA_035642795.1 Nitrospirales bacterium | reverse complement strand
CTTCCGGATAGGCCCGCAGAGTAGTCGTCCTGACGTTGCCGAGGGAGCCGATCGTAAGGAGGAACTTCGCCAGCGCGTCATCGTTGGGCACCTCCAGGATGAGCACGGCGTCGTATCTCCCCTGGAGCATGTAAAACGCCTTCACTTCTCCCCCGATGCCCTTGACCGCCTTCTTGGCCGCGTCCACGCGCTTGGGCGAGTCTTTGATGTTCCTGATTCCCTGATCGGTCCAGTTGATGAGAATGAAGTAAGTCGGCATGGCGTACCTCCTTATGGCCCATCTCTACGCGCTACTACATTCGCCCCGATTTTATCTTCTCGTTCAATTCGTCGATCCAGCGGTGCTGGAAATCCTCATAGGTGATGAACAGCCGGTCCTTGAACGCGTCGGGGAATGGTTGCCCCGTCGCCAACTGGCCGACCACCTCGCGCACCTTGTCCATCCCGAACCGATCGATGAAATACTTGGTCGCCGAATTGCCTTCCAGATAGGCAACGATTGCCTGCTTGGGCGTGAGGACCATCCAACTGCCCTCAAGATAGCTCAGGTTGACCAGCGTCACTTGTCCGCGGACGAGTTCGGGGATATCGGGCGGCGGGTCGCCAGCCAGTTGCATGGCCAACCCCTCGTTGAACCACTGCGGGATCGCCCCGTGTCCTCCCATCCGATCATGCAACAGCGCATGCACGTACTCGTGACGCAGCACGCGGGTCAGCCAGGCCTTGTCGGTCAGCGCTCCTTGCGTCGGCACCTTGATGCGCCCCATCACTGGATCGTAGAGCCCGTCGGACCATGCCGGCCCGCCTGTGGCCCCCTGAAAGGTCTCGCGCGTGTGCAGCACCACCAGGATCGGCTTTGAGGGGTAGTAGGCGAGCTGCTGGCCGATCTCCCGGTACGCGTCTTCCAGGATCTCCAGGACGCGGGTCCACATGGCGTGATCGGCGTCACCGTCAAATTTCACCAGAAAGTGGGAGCTTTCCCGCGCCACAAACTTCTGTTCGGCCTTCTGGGTCTGCTCGACGCGCGCGATGAGTTGCCCCAGGTAAGTCTGGAGATTGGGCGACTCGGTGATGTGGTCCTTGGCCTGCACGAGGTGCGTGCGGGCGCCCGCCAGGTCGTCCTTGTTCAGGAGCAGTTCGGCGAGCGCGAGGTGAGGCAGAGGGTTCTCTGGGTTCAGACGGATGGACTCTTCCAGCAGCTCCGGGGTCAGGGCCGGGTCCTTGAGTTCCCAGTACGCATAGACCAGGTTGTGATGGGCGATCGAGTTGTAGTGGTTGATGGCGAGCGCCGTCTTGTACGCCGGCACGCCGGCGGCCGGTCCGTCTGCTTTCACCCGTATGACCCCGAGATTGTTCCAGAGCGTGGAGGTGGCCGCGCGCACAGCCGGATCGTTCAGGGCGTCCGGCGGCAGTGCCTGGAGCTTGGCTTCCGCTTCTGCGTCCTTCCCCTGCTGGATCAGCGCGTTGATTTCGTTCAGCGCGGCCGCATGTGGCGAGCCGGATACCTTGACGGGAATCGTCAGCGGCGTCCCGCCTTGCCGGATGATCGGCTGGGCGGCGGGGTCGGACAGGGTCACGGAAAGCTGAGTGTTGAGTGTGGGCGGGGGTGCTGGTGTTGCTACCGACGGCGCCTGATGCTGTAGCACCTGCTGCTGCCTGCTCCACCACTGGTAGCCGACAAACAGCAGGATCCCCAGCGCGGTGTAAGCTAGCAGGCGTGACATCATGGCACTGCCCTTTCGGCGCGAGGCGTGGGCGCCTGGCGCACTAGATCGGCCGCATGTCCAGGCGGTGGGCGTTCTTCAGCGCGATCTTCACCCACTTCTCTTCCGGCGGATAGCCGGCGACCTCGCGGCCGTTGACCAGGATCACCGGAACGCGATCGGCGTAATACTTCCTGGCCTTCTCCTCGCTGTGGACGTCCTTTTCGATGAGATTGAGGGGGAACTCCTTGCTCAGCTCTTCGAGAAGGGCCTTGGCCTTGTCGCAAAGCGGGCAGTCGGGCTTGGTGTAGATCACCACATCGGGTGTGGCGGGTTTGCGATTCCAGACTCCAAACATGGCGGCATTTTAGCCCGGATTATTTATGAATAGCTACCTTCCTAAATAACCCGGCCTACAATGCAGATTGCATCGGAGGAAGGCTATAATGATGCTCGATTGAGGACAGCATGAACAACCGTGAACAATCGCTGGAAGACCGCGGCGCTTTTCGCATCAGGGGCCATACGCTCTTGTGCCTGCAAGGCTTTCGAGGCGAGGGGTATAACGCTGGCTTCATCGAGAACATGGCCGCGCTCCACCGGGACCTGAACGAGAACCCGGATCGGTGGGTCGAGGTCGTCGAGGCGCCGGACACGTTCTGCGCCGCCTGCCCGCACCTGGTGCCGGCCGGCTGTTCGCTGAACGGCGCGCACTCGGAAGAAGGCATGCAGGCACAGGATCGGCACGTGTTGGAGCTGCTGGGACTCCAGTCGGGGACCAGGGTGCGGTGGCGCGAGGTCCTGGATCGGGTCCGCACATCGGTGAAGGGCTCCGACCTGCCGGTCATCTGCGGATCGTGCCGGTGGCTTCCGCTCGGCTACTGCCGGGACGGCATTGATCAATTGCGCAGAGGCCAGATCATCGGCGTTGACACTCTCAGGAGGGATGAGCGGTCGTGAGCGAAGAGTCGGTCGAGTACAAGTCTGTTCACCCGGACTGGGAAGTCGTCCGCTCGCGGCTCCGACGGAACCATCCGACCTTCTATGAACTGGAGGCGGGCGGCGCCCTACTGATGGATCTGGGGAGCGATGGCTGGCTGCTGGAGCTGACCCCCGACGGCCGCCTGCTCTGCCAGATGGGTGTGGACATAGAGGACGTCATGAGCCTGATGTCCGAGGGGACGCCCGAGGACCTGGGCACCGACGAGGTTGCCAAGCAGGCCAAGTACTACCTGCAACCGGCCGTCGCCAAATTCCGCCCCGCGCTGCGCGGTGCCTGCTTCGAAGAGACAACCGAGATGACCGAGGAGTACGTAGCCACTACATTCTCCAAGGCTGTGGACTATCACAAGCCGGATGAAGTCGAGCAGATGGTGCGATGGTGCCGGCAGCAGTTCGGCGTATGAAACTCACCGGCTACGCGACGGCGGAAGGCACGCGGCGGTATCTTGATCGACTGGTCGCGGCGAGAGCGGCCCATGAGCGGCACTTCCGCGAAGGGCTGGGTGGGCTGACGCTGTCCACGATCGGACTCGGTACGTATCTCGGCAAGCACGACGGCGCGACGGACGCGCTCTACCAGTCGGCCATCCAGCAGGCCGTCAAGGCCGGGTGCAACGTCATTGACAGCGCGATCAACTACCGTTGCCAGCGCAGCGAGCGGACGATCGGCCAGGCGCTGGCCGAGCTGATCAAGGATGGAGCCTGCCAGCGCGACGAAGTGCTTATCGCAACGAAGGGCGGTTTCATCCCGTACGATGGCGCGCCCCCGCGAGACGGCTACGCTTACGTGCAGAAGACCTTCATCAT
>DASQRT010000031.1:0-5187 GCA_035642795.1 Nitrospirales bacterium | reverse complement strand
CGCCTGCACAGCTTCGACGGCCTCCGCCGGCAACAGCGCGCGCCCGAGACTGGTGTGCAGCACTGTGCCGGTGAGGTTGAACGCGCGCCGCAGCGAGGGCTGGAACGCGGCCTCGAGGCGAGCCTGGAGGTGTCGCGCGAGAGGCAGCGCTTGCAGCGCTTCCGCGGGCAGCACGGCACCATCCAGCATGGCCTGGCGCATTTCGGAGAGCAGGGAACGGATGGCGTGGACGACGGCGGTGTGGCTATACTGTGCACCCAGTGCCTGCACCGCAGGCATCTGGAGTACACGATCGACCGCCGGCAATACGGCAGTTATTTGCGGATTCTGCGCTTGGACCAAGGACAGTTCCGCCTCTAGCGTGAATACTAGAACGCATCTACAATGCGTTTACCGAGCTATTCACTTCCTCCTAAAATAAGAAGAAATTCGTCCCCCTACGACTGAGACCGGATTCGGCCATCAGGACATCGAGCGCGACGCTCGCCACGTCATCCGCGAGCGCGTCCATGTTCGGGTCCTTTTCCAAGTACAGGATCTTGAGATAACCATGGCAGGCATCGCAACTCTCGGCCTTGACCGCGTCGCTGCCGCCATCGATGCCATAGTACGCAATGCCTTTGGTCGTATCGCAGAAGACGCACTTGATACGCACCGCGTGCCATTGCGTGTTGCAGAGCGAGCAGGTCAGATAGCGCAGTCCGTGGTCCGCGCCGATGCTCACGACGCTCACCATGGGTGCGGAACCGCACGCCGGGCAGAGATGGGGGACCTCAAGCCGGCCGAAAGCGCCGGCCCCGAGCGTCGTGACCAGATGCAACCAGTATGCCTGCAGCGCGGCGCCGATGAATGGTATTGCCGCCCGATCGAGCTTTTCATGATTATCCCCGGCGAGCAGAGTCTCGGCCAAGCGTTCGAACGACGCGTCGTCCGTGTCCTTGAGCCGCGCGACCGTCGCGCGCGTCGCCTCCGGCAGTGCGCCGCCCTCGAGTTCTGCGAGGATACAGCGTAACACCTCGCGCCACACGGGATCGCGGTCCCAGCCCCTGGTCCCGAGCGGCGGCAGCCCGTGCTCGCGGCAGCGTTCGAGCTCTTGCGTTTCCGGCAGCAGGACATGGCGGAACAGCGACATCGATTCATGCTGCGCGCGCGCCAGCGCCGCCAGGAACCGGAGGTAATCCGCCAGAGCGTGCCCGTCGGCCAGGGCGCTCAGCCGCGCGGCGCGCGCCTGAAACGCGTTGCGGTCCGGCAGGAGCAGGAACGGGATTTCGCCCGGCGGCGCCTCAATCGTCCCGGGTTGAATGACATTAATTTTGGTCATTTCGTGCCCTTGGTCACCTCGCGATACCAGCCGGGATGATGATGTTTGGCCCAGGCGCGCGGCACGACGCCACGCGTCATGCCGCGGACCGTCCCTCTCACCCAATACGCGGCATAGATGTGCACAATGATGCCGGCGATGAGGACGAATGCCGCGAGCGCATGGATGAGCACCGCCACGCGCGCGAAGCCGATCGAGAACCACGGCGCGAACCATGGCTGCCATATCACGATGCCGCTCAGGAGGAGCAGCAGCATCGTCGCGATCATGACCCAGAACAGCAATTTTTGGCCTGCATTGAAACGTCCGACTTCGGGCACTCTCTCATCATGATTGGTAATCACATCGCGCAGCTGGCGGATCCATTGCCAGTCGGCTGCGGTCATGAGGTTGTCAGCGAAGAAGCGATGTGCCAGAAACCAGAACGAGACCGCCAGCACCACGCCGATGAATGGATGCAGAATGCGCGTCCATGTCCCACCGCCAAAGAGATTGGTCAGCCAGAAAAACGCCGGGTGGAACAGCGCCAGGCCCGACAGCGCGAGCAGGATGAACGTAATCGCGGTCAGCCAGTGGTTGGCGCGGTCCGCCGGTTTGTAACGCTCGATCAGATCGTCGTCCTTCATGGAGCCTCCTTCAGCGGCGCGTTAATGTCCGCCCTGGTTCTCGTTCTACTCGTCTTTCGTTTCCTTCGGTCCGAAGGTCACATAGTGGAAAAACGCCGTGAGCGCGACCAGGCCGAGCCCCAGCGACATGATCGGCTTCAGCACGCCTTTCCACAGCTCCACCAGTAGGCTGATCTGCGGATCCTTGGGCAGCCCGTTGTAGATCTGCGGCTGGTCGGCGTGCTGCAACACGTACATCACGTGCGTGCCGCCCACCCCCGGCGGATCGTACAGCCCGGCGTTCTTGTACCCGCGCGACTTGAGATCCACGATGCGCTCCTCGGCGTGCTGAATCATGTCCTCCTTGGAACCAAACACAAGCGCGCCGGTGGGGCAGGTCTTGACGCAGGCCGGTTCCTGCCCCACGGACACCCGGTCGGAGCACAGCGTGCATTTATATGCCTTGCTGTCCTTCTTGGAGATTCGGGGAATATTGAACGGGCACCCGGTGATACAGTACCCGCAGCCAATGCAGTTCTCTTCATGAAAGTCCACGATGCCATTGCTGTACTGCACGATCGCGCCGGGCGCGGGGCACGCCTTGAGGCAGCCGGGGTCGGCGCAGTGCATGCAGCCGTCCTTGCGGATCAGCCATTCGAGCTTGCCTTGCTCTACCTCCACTTCCGAGAAACGCATCACGGTCCAGGACTTGTCGGTGAGGTCGAGCGGGTTGTCGTAGACGCCGTGATTGGTGCCGACTTCATCGCGCAGGTCGTTCCACTCCATGCATGCCACCTGGCAGGCCTTGCAGCCGATGCACTTGGAGACGTCGATGAGCTTCGCGACCTTCTGCGTCTCGCGCACCCCCGGCGACGGCGTCGTAGTAGCCGAACGGCTCGTAATGTCGAGTGATTGCAGTGCCATATCGCCTCCTACAGCTTGTCAATGGTGACAAGGAACGCCTTGAATTCCGGCGTCTGAGTGTTTGCATCTCCCACGAATGGCGTCAGCGTGTTGGCAATGAAACCGTTCTTCGCCAGTCCCTGGAAGCCCCAGTGGATCGGAATCCCGATGGTGTACACCTTCTTGCCGTAGACCTCCAGCGTCCGGATGCGCTTGGTCACGACGGCCACGGCTTTGATGAACCCGCGGATCGACCGCACCCTGACCCGGTCGCCGGCCTTGATCCCTTTCATCTTTGCCAATTCCTCGCCGATCTCGACGAACTGTTCCGGCTGCATGATGGCGGCGAGCCTCGTGTGCTTGGTCCAGAAGTGGAAATGCTCGGTGAGCCGGTAGGTGGTCGCCACGTACGGGAACTCCTGGGCGTCACCGAACTGGTCGAGGTCGTCCTTGAACACCCGCGCTGCCGGACTGTTCTTGGCCTTCGGGTTCTTTGGATGCAAGGGGTTCACATCGAGCGGAGATTCGAACGGTTCATAGTGCTCGGGGAACGGCCCGTCCTCCATCTTGTTCACGGTGAAGAAGCGCCCAACACCCTCCGAGTTCATGATGAACGGATTCATGCCGTCCGCGGGCGCTGCATCCAGCTTGACGTCTGGGACGTCCCAGCCGACCCATTGGGTTCCGTTCCACTCGATCAGCTTGCGGTTCGGATCCCACGGCTTGCCTGATGGATCGCACGAGGCGCGGTTGTATTGGATGCGGCGGTTGGCCGGCCATGAGAAGGCCCAGTTGAGCGTGTTGCCCAACCCGCTCGGGTCGGAATTGTCGCGCCGCGCCATCATATTGCCCTTCTCCGTCCAGGAGCCCGTATAGATCCAGCAGCCGCAGGAAGTCTTGCCGTCGTCCGTGAGTTGCCCGAACCCGTCCAACTGCTCGCCGGCCTTGCGCACAACCTTCGTATTGTCCTTGGGATCCACGAGGTCCTCGAGCGCTTTGCCGTTGATCTCGCGCGCGACCTCCTCCGGCGAAGGCGCCGACGGGATCGCGTACTTCCAGGTGAGATTCAGGATCGGGTCCGGAAACGCGCCGCCCTCCTTCCGATAGAGCTCGCGCAGCTTCAGGAAAATGCCGGCCATGATCTCGAGGTCCGACTTGGCATCGCCCGGTGGATCGGCGCCCTTCCAGTGCCACTGCAGCCAGCGGCCGCTGTTCACCAACGCGCCGTTTTCCTCCGCGAAGCAGGTGGACGGCAAGCGGAACACCTCGGTCTGGATCTTGGCCGGATCGACATCGTTGTACTCGCCGTGGTTCTGCCAGAAGACCGCGGTTTCGGTCGCCAGCGGATCCATCGTCACCAGATATTTGAGCTTTGCCAATGCCCGACCAACTTTGACCTTGCACGGGGTTGCGGCCAGCGGGTTGAAGCCCTGGCAGAAATACCCGTTGATTTTGCCCTGATGCATGTCTTCGAACACCTGCAACATGTCATGCATCTTGTCCATCTTCGGCAGGTAGTCGTAGGCCCAATTGTTATCCTTGTGCGCGGCATTACCGTACCAGGCCTTCATGAGGCTCACGTGGAACTTGGCGTAGTTCTGCCAGTACGACATCTGGCCCGGGCGTAACGGCTTTTGCACGCGTTTCTCGATATAGGCCTTGTAGTCGGTCTCCTTCTCGCCCGGCAACGTCAGGTAACCGGTCAGCAGTTCGGACATCAGCCCGAGGTCGGTCAGGCCCTGGATGTTGGAATGGCCGCGCAAGGCGTTCATGCCGCCGCCGACCATGCCGATGTTGCCGAGCAGCAACTGCACCATGGCCGCGGTGCGGATCATCTGCGATCCCACGGAGTGCTGCGTCCAGCCGAGCGCGTACATGATCGTCATGGTGCGGTCCGGCGCCGCGGTCTGGGCCATCATCTCGCACACCTTGAGGAACTGCTCCTTGGGCGTGCCGGTGATGCTGCTCACGAGCTCCGGCGTATAGCGCGAGTAGTGCGCCTTCATCAGATTGAATACGCAGCGCGGGTTCTTGAGCGTCGGGTCGGTCTTGACGTAACCGTCCGCTCCCCGCTCGTACACCCAGGTGTCCTTGTCGTATTTGCGCTTGGCCTCGTTGTACCCGGAGAACAGACCGTCCTTGAACGTGTAGTCGGCGCGCACGATGAAACTGACGTCGGTGTACGCCTTCACGTACTCGTGCTGGATCTTGTCGTTGGTGAGCAGGTAGTTGATGACGCCGCCCAGGAACGCGATGTCGGTGCCAGCGCGTATGGGGGCATAATAGTCGGCTACCGCTGCCGAGCGCGTGAAGCGGGGATCCACCACGATCAGCTTGGCCTTGTTATGTGCTTTGGCC
>DASQRT010000030.1:0-6900 GCA_035642795.1 Nitrospirales bacterium | reverse complement strand
TGGCGGCGGTCACGATCGTGTTGTGCTCCCGCGCCCCCATGGCTGTGGATACGGCCTCGCCAAATTTTTTGAAGTAGCGGTCACGCTCCACACCCTCGTCCGTGACCAGGAATTGAAACGGCTGATAGAACTTCTGGGCATCGTCAAAGGCTGCGGCCATGGACACCTTCACCGGAATCTCGTCGTACCCGGGCCCTGCTTGCTGGCGGAACGCGTTGTTCATCTGATCGATCACCGCATCTTCCACGGCATCCAGGAACTGGAGGTATTCGCTGACGGGCACGTAGAACGCCCCCACGCGGTCGGCGAGGTTGAAGAGGACCTTCAGAAACTCCAGGAAGGCTTCCCATTCCTGCTTGCGAGTCATCTTGCTCGTGATGTCGGGGGTGTTCCGCTTGAGCAGCGTCATGGACTCCCGTGCGATCATCAGCATCAGCTCCCCCATGACCCAGGCTTTGCGCTGACATTCGGGGGAGAGTCCTGCTTTCGATCCAACCGCGGTGCGGGGAGGCCGGTAGGTAAAGCTGGTGCCGCACGTTGGGCAGGTGACCTGGAGGATTTCGCCGGCCGGAACGCGGAGTTGTTGTCCGCATTGGGCGTTCATGCAGGTGACGATTTCGGAGGAGTCGGCGGTCTCCATTATGCGGTCCCGCGGCCGGACGTATTGCCTTCGTCCTTCGACAATTGCTCGACGAACTTCGCGCCGACGATGGAGGTGACCCGGTTCATGTGCTCGGAAAGCTCCTCCCACTCTGCCTGGCTCAGCTCCTTCTTGAGCTGTGGATGGATCCCCCACTTGGCACTGACCATCTCGCCTTCGCGCACCACCAGCACGTTGATCAACTGGATGCTGTTGGGGGCGCCTTCTGGCGCGTCCGGCGGTTGGGGCGATCCGGGTGCTCGATCAGCCATGGCATGCTCCTTCGCGATGTGAAAGTATGAACGATGACCGTATGATACACGAATCATTCGCCGGTTCGCATCAGCGGCGGCTCAATAGAAACTCCGAAAGTCATGTGCTAGGGTTTCGCCTAGGTCCCAAGCAGTGGCGCGCCGATCGTCTCTGCCATCAAGAAGGAGGTGACCCATGCCGACATACATCAGTCATATCAACTGGACCGAACAGGGAATCCGAAACGTGAAAGACTCGCCGAAGCGGCTCGATGCGGTCAAGAAACAGCTTAAGAACCTGGGGGGTGCACTGAAGGCCTTTTACATGACCCAGGGCGACTACGACGCGCTCCTGATTTATGAGATACCCAACGATACTGTTCTGGCGAAGTTACTCCTTCAGGTAGGCGCCGCCGGGAATGTCCGAACCACCACGGTCAGGGCCTATACAGAAGGGGAGTATCGGAAGATCATGGACGGGCTCCGCTGAGCGGGAGCACGGCAGGACGAAGCCGGCGAGAAGCAGTCAGCTAGGTATGCGTGCCGGTGAGGATGGTCAGCACCATGGCGGTGAGGTACATCAGGCTCACACCGGTAAAAACGCCGGTCGCAGTCTGCATGCGGCGGGTCGCCGTGTAGAAAGTTGTGACCAAGGAGAAGATCACGTACAGAAGAGAGCCGGCCGCCAGCGCATAGAAGATGATGGAGAGATAAGAAGAGACAGCAAACGCGCTGATCATGGTCCCCAGGCACGTCGGTGCGCCGGCGAGGAATCCCATGAGGACGACGTCTCGGAATCTCGGCGCGGACCTGCCCGCTGCCCCAATGATTGCGAAACCTTCCGTGCTGTTGTGGAGCGCAAACCCACTGACCAGCACCCAGCTCAGCACCCACGCGCCGTTGGCATAGCTCGCGCCGATGGCGAGTCCTTCGCCCAGGTTGTGGAGCCCCATCCCCAGCGCGATCATGTAAGGGAGGAATAAGCGCGGCGCTCCCAACCTGTTGTCCCGCTGTTGTCTTTGCTCAAACGCCACCAGCCCGACAAAGCCGATGAGCAAGCTGCCCAGGAACGCGACCCAGGATAGGGGATTGGTAGCCGCGGTGAGTTCCACTGCCTCGTGCATCAGGTCGAAAAACAGGTAGACCAGGATGCCCATGGAGATGCCGGTTAGAAACCCTTCCCATGACCGGTTCAAGAACTTCAGCGCGAGAAACGCTGCGGCAATCCCGAGGTAGACCGGAATGACCCCGGCGATACTGCCGAGGGCGAGTGACTCCCAGATCGTGTGATGCAGGCCCATGCGCGCTCCTAGGCGACGAAGTAAAGCAGGTTATAATATTGAGACTAATTATCATTATTCACGATAGCCTGGCCCGTTGTCAACTTTTAACTTCGCGTGCTCGAAGAAGGTCAAGCCCGCTTGGTCCTGCTTGACCATCTCCTGGTTCTTGGGTATTTTTAGTTATGCCCCGCCTTCGTCGCATGCGTGTCGTCATCCTTCCGGCGGTCTTCGTGCTCGCGTTCCTGGCCCTGCCGGCCGGCGCGGTCGAGATTGTCGCGCCGAAAGACGGCGACGTCGTCCCCATCGGTGTGGAGCTGGTGATCCAGGTCCAGCCCAGCCCGGGCGACGACATCGATCGGGTGTATCTGGCCCGCTCCGATGAGCACATGAAGCACAACCCCCAGACGGGCTACTTCGAGCAGCGGATCAAGCTGCGCGGCGATAGCCTGGGTCCGATCGAGATCGAAGTCTGGAGCAAGAACAGCAAGGGGGTGATCAGCACCGCCAAAGTTACCGTCCACGTCAACCTGCCGCCCGTGCTGCCGCTCATTTCGCTGCGCGTCCATGCCGAGCAGCGTAAACTCGTGCTGGAAGCCGTCGGCGAGAAGCGGGACTTGCAGGTGATCGGCGAGTTCCCCGACGGCACCGTGCGGTTCATCTCGAAAGCCACCTTCGGAACGACCTACCAGAGCCGGAACGAGAAAATCGTCAAGGTTGACCCCAACGGCGTGGTCACCGCCGTGGGCATCGGGGAGACGATCATTGTCGTCCGCAACGGCGACAAGGAGACGCAGGCCCGGGTGATCGTCAAGCCCAAACTTCCAGAAGGGGAGAAGAAAGAGACTTAGGAGGGACGCCCGGCCGACCGAAGGCTCTGCGCAATGGCCTTCGCGTAGAGCTGCTCCGTGTAGTCGCGCACCATTCGGCGGGTGCAGAAGCGGGGCACGACGCTGCGGATGGTCTCGCGCATCATGTTCAACCACCCCCTCGGCACCCCATCCCGGTCCCGGTTGTAGAACAGCGGCACCACTTCCTGCTCCAGCGTGCGGTACAGCGCCTCGGCGTCGGCGGCGTCCTGCGTGTTGTGGTCCGGGTCGAACTCCGGACGGCCGATCACCCACCCGTTGGCGCCGTTGTACCCTTCCACCCACCACCCGTCCAGGATGCTCAGGTGCGGCACGCCGTTGAGGGCCGCTTTCTGGCCGCTCGTCCCGCAGGCTTCCTGCGGCGGGCGGGGCGTGTTCAGCCAGACGTCCACGCCGTGGATGAGGTACTTCGCCGTGTGCAGGTCGTACTCTTCCACGAAGGCGATGTGGCCGCCGAAGCCGTGGTCCTTGGCCAGGGAATAGACCTGATGGATGAAGTACTTGCCATGCTCGTCGGCGGGGTGAGCTTTGCCGGCGAAGATGATCTGGACCGGACGCCAGGGATCGTGCATCAACCGCTTGAGGCGTTCCAAGTCCCTGAACAGCAGCGTCGCGCGCTTGTAAGTGGCAAAGCGTCGCGCGAATCCGATCGTCAGAGCTTCCGGGTCGAGCAGCGTGCCGGAGGCCAGGATCTGCACAGGATCCATCTCACCCTGGATCCAGCGGAGACGTGCCTGCTCGTTGATGTACCCCAACAGCTTGCGCTTGAGGGCCAGGTGTGTGTTCCACAGCTCCTGATCGGGGATGTCTGCGACGCGCTCCCACAGGGCGGGGTCGTCATGGCGGGCGACCCAGTCGGGGCCGAGGTATTTCGCATAGAGCTGCCGCATCTCGTGCGCGATCCAGGTTGGGACGTGGATCCCGTTCGTGATGGACGTGATTGGGACCTGCTCCTCCGGGACGCCCGGCCAGACGTAACCCCACATGCGGCGGGCCACCTCCCCGTGTTGGCGGCTCACGCCGTTGCGGTAGCCGCTCATCTGCAGGCCCAGCACCGTCATGTTGAAGGCGGTGTCCACCGTGCTCGGCGCGCAACCCAACCGGAGGAAGTCCTCGCGGCTGATCTGCAACAGCTCGCAGAACGGGGTGAAGTATTTCTCCATCAGGTGGAACGGAAAGGCGTCATGGCCGGCTGGCACCGGCGTGTGGGTCGTGAACACGGTGGAGGCTTTCACGGCCTCCACGGCTTCGTCGAACGGCAGCCTAGCCTGACGGCACTCCCGCAGACGCTCCAAGGTCAGGAACGTCGCATGCCCTTCATTGGCATGCCACACGGTCGGCTGGAGGCCCAGCGCCCGCAGCACGCGCACGCCGCCGATGCCCAGGATGATCTCCTGAAGGATACGCATCTCCTGGTCGCCGCCGTACAGGCGAGCCGACAGTTCACGATCCCAGGGCGCGTTGGCCTCCACGTCGGTGTCCATCAGATAGAGCGCCACCCGGCCGACGTGGACCTGCCAGACCGCGACATGGATGGTCCGCCCGTCCAGGTGGACCTGGATCGTCAAGCGCTCGCCGTTCGGGAGTAGGGCGGGATGGATCGGCGCGTCGGCGGCGATGAATGGAACTGACCAGGCTTGCTGCCAGCCATCGGAGGAGATGCGCTGGCGGAAGTAGCCCTGCGGGTAGAGAAACCCGACGCCGACCAGAGGGACGCCCAAGTCGCTGGCTTCCTTGCAGTGATCGCCGGACAGGATGCCAAGGCCGCCGCTGTAGATGGGCAGGGACTGGTGCAGGCCGAATTCCGCGGAAAAATACGCGATGAGGCTCTCCCCCATCTCCGGATGCTGACGCGCGAACCACGTGTCCGCCGTGGACATGTAGGTATCGAACGTCATGAGGACTGACTCGTAGTGCCGCAAGAAGGCCGGGTCCGTGGATGTGGAGAGGGCGCGTTCAGGGCTCAGCTGGCGGAGCAGCTTGACCGGATTATGCGAAGTCAGTTTCCAGAGCGTGCGGTCGAGGGTTTCAAAGAGGACTCTGGCGTCCGGGTTCCAGCTCCACCAGAGGTTATGTGCTAGTTCCCAGAGCCGGCTCAGCGAGGGAGGAAGCTGGGAGGGGCTCTGGGGCGGCGGTATTGGGTCGATCAACAAGCCTCCTTTGCTAGTGCTCGTGCAAGGCGCAATACTACTTAGCATAGGAATTTACCGTAATCGTCGCGGAAATGCAAGAACCATGCGGTTTTTTCATACTCCGTGCTTCCGGCCAGGACAACCATTCACGTGCTCGTCTCAAACCTCAGGGATCCAGCGGGCACCATCCATAACTTAGCGTTGAGAGTGCCTTTCCTTTCATAGATATCTAAACTCTGTGCGTTCCGGTGAAAATCCGGACAATAGCGTAATCTGCATGCGGTGAATGCCTGATGAAGCCGGGGGTTTCGGTCAAGGAGAAAGCTTCACGCGGTCGCGCAGGCGGGACGATACGATCACCCTACCACGGGCGTCCACGATCACGGCGCCGAGCCCGAGCCTCTCGACCAGCGCCAACCCGCGGACCGGCCCCATGACGAATACGCCGGTCGCCAGGGCGTCCGCGGTGGTGGCGTCTGGAGCGAGGATGGTGACGCTCTGGCACAGGCGGGCCGGCTGCAGCGTCTCGGGGTCCAGAATGTGGTGGTAGCGGACGCCGTCCTTCATGAAATACCGCTCGTAGTCGCCGGAGGTAGAGATGGCTTCGTCGGTGGCGTCCATCGTGGCCAGGATTTTGCCGGGCTCGCGGGGGTGCTGGATGCCGATCGGCCAGGCTGTGCCGTCCGCGCGCCGGCCGAAGACCCGGAAGTCACCGGCGATCGCCACGAGCCCGCCCGTCGCGCCGATCTCCCGCATCACGGCCGCGGCCTTCTCGGCCGCGAAGCCCTTGCCGATGCCGCCGATGTCGATCCGCATGCCAGGCTTCTCCAGGAAGACGGTCCGTCGGGTCGCGTCCAGATGGATGCGGCGGTAGTCCACGTATTGAGCGGCAAGTTCCAGCTCCGTGGCGGAAGGGATCCGCGGGGTCGCGGGGATGTTCCAGAGCCGGACGGCTGGGCCGATGGCGATGTTGAACCCACCCTCCGTGTACTCGGCGACTTCCAGGGCCCGACGCAGCAAGTCGAAGGTCTCGGCGCTCACGCCCACAGGTTTCCGTCCCGCGGCCTGGTTGGCCCGGGACAGTTCGCTAATCTCGATCCAGGTGCTGAGCATGTTTTCGAGCCGGCGGATCTCATGGAAGCCGTTGGTCAGCGCCGCCTGCGCGATGACGTCGCTGGGGGCGACGGCGGTCAGTTCCACCAGCGTGCCCATGAGGAACTGGGCGCGCTTGAGGGTGACTGGCGAGGGTGGGGGGGATGATTGAGAAATGGGGATGATCGCGCAGGCGGTTACAAGCGAGACGCAGAGAGGCCAAGCCAGCACGCCCAGGGCGGGGAATGATCGCATCGAGCGGTGAGTCTAGCAGAGAACAGGCGCAATGTCATGGCAGAGAAGCGGGTGGCGCCGAACAGGCGCCCGGGCGGAGCGGAAGAGCCTACAGCCGAGTCTGCGGGGCCGCGACGGCGAAAGGATCTGAGCACGTCCGGGCTGTTCGGTGACAGGACCCGCGGATCTCTTATGTTCTGTTATAATGTCGCCGCGATGAAGCCCTACGTCCTCAAGCGCGGTCCCGACAGCCCCGCCGAACCCAAGTTCTCGCTCAATTACGAAGCCGAGTTGAACCCTGGCCAGCTCGCCGCGGTCAAGGCCGTTGACGGCCCGATCCTCGTGATCGCGGGCGCGGGCAGCGGCAAGACGCGGACGCTGGTGTACCGGGTCGCGCGCCTG